>NZ_JAGTHU010000006.1:0-124991 GCF_019895135.1 Dermacoccus sp. Tok2021 | reverse complement strand
CGAGGAGGAGGGCGAGCGCTAGCGAGCCCGACGGAGTCCCCATAGCTCGCGTCAGCGACCCCAGCCACCGAACCACAAGGCAACAAGGGACGAGATCTTTCCTTCTTGCGCGCAAGATGCGCCCTTGGACACAAGAGGGGAAGAATCCGCACCTCGTTGCGTCATCCCGCCCGCAGCCGGCCGCCGGAGGTGCAGGCGTGGCGCTGCTCCGTAGGACGGAGCCGGGCCCGGCCCAAGTTGGCGCGGAGGCGACCGGAGGGTAAAGTAACCGTGTTGCTCACCCCGGTGAGCGCGGGGCTATGGCGCAGTTGGTAGCGCGCTTCCATGGCATGGAAGAGGTCTGGGGTTCGAATCCCCATAGCTCCACCAATGGCAGAACGGCCAGGACACGCTTTTCGTCCTGGCCCTTCTGCTTTGCCCCAAGGATCGAACCCGGTTGGCGGTGCACACGCAGAAGGGGCGGGCGTCCGAAGACACCCGCCCCTTCTGGCACTCGTCAGTGCGTCACTTGAGCTGGCCGCTCGTCAGGCCGAGTAGGCGCCGGGCGACGACGAGCAGCTGGATCTGCTGCGTGCCTTCGAAGATGTCGAGGATCTTCGAGTCGCGCGCCCACTTCTCGAGCAGCTCGGTTTCGGCGTAGCCGTCGACACCGACGAGCTCGATGCACGACAGTGCGACGTCGACGCAGGTGCGGCCGGCCTTGGCCTTCGCCATCGACGCTTCCATCGAGTTGGGCTTGCCGTTGTCGGCCATCCACGCGGCGCGCAGCGTGAGCAGGAGCGCGGCCTCGTAGTCGGCCTCCATCTGCACGAGTCGGGCGCTCGCGTACGACTGCGCGGCGATCGGGGCGTCCCAGTCCTGACCGTGGCCGGTCTTCTCGAGCGCGGCGCGCGTGAAGTCGAGGCAGGCGCGCGTCAGGCCGACGGCCATCGACGCGACGAGCGGACGCGTGTTGTCGAACGTCTGCATCGCACCACCGAAGCCGCCCTCGGTGCGGATCTCCGGGTCACCGAGCAGGTCGGAGGCCGGCACGCGGCAGTCGTCGAGCACGAACGCGGCGGTGTCGGAGGCGCGGATGCCGAGCTTGTGCTCGAGACGCACGAGCTTGAGGCCCGGGTTCGAGCGCTCCACGACGAACGACTTGATGGCCTTCTTGCCGAGCGACTTGTCAAGCGTCGCCCACACGACGACGAGCTCGGCGCGCTCACCGGAGGTGACGAAGATCTTCTCGCCGTTGAGGACGTACTCGTCGCCGTCCTTCGTGGCCGTCGTGCGGATGTTGCCGGAGTCCGAGCCGGTGTCCGGCTCGGTGATCGCCATGGCGGCCCAACGGTTGCCGTAGCGCTCCTTCTGCTCGTCGTTCGCGACGGCGGCGATGGCGGCGTTACCGAGGCCCTGGCGGGGGATCGACAGCGTCAGGCCCACGTCGCCGCGGCACGTCTCCATGATGGAAAGCGCCGAACTCATGTTGGCGCCGTTCTTGTTGCCCTTCGACGCCTTCTTGCCCGCGGGCTTCTTCACCCCGGTGGCTTCGTTGGCGTCGGTCGTGGCGGGCGCCTCGTCCTTGGCCTGCGTCGACCCGGCGGCCCCGGCGCCACCACCGGCACCGGAGTCGGACATGCCGTCGATGAGGGCCGACACGAGGTCGAGCTCACGCGGGTACTCGTGCTCGGCGAGGTCGTACTTGCGGCTGACGGGGCGGAAGACCTCGTCGGCCATCGAACCGGCCTGCTTGACGAGGGGAACGAACTTCTTCGGGATTTCGAGATCGATCATGACGTTTCCTTTGCGCGAAATCTTCGGGGAGTGGGGGGAGCGAGGCGTCAGACGCCCACGCCGCCCTCGAGGACGCCTGCGCCGCGCAGGTCGCGGTACCACCGCTCGTTGTCGAACTCCTTGACGAAGCCGTGGCCGCCGAGCAGCTGCACCGCGTCGCTACCGATCTGCGCGCCGTACTTCGTGACGAGCGCGCGAGCGTGCGCGATGGCCTCAGCGGCTGCTTCGGGCTTGCGGCCCGAGTCGAGACGAGCCGCCGCACGCAGCGTTGCCAGGCGCATGCCGTCGAGCTCGATCGCGATGTTCGCCACGGTGAACGCGACAGCCTGACGGTGGCCGATCGGCTCGCCGAACGCCTTGCGCTCCGTCACGTACTGGGAGACCTGGTCGAGCACGGCGCGGCCGGTGCCACACGCGAGAGCGGCCCACGCCAGGCGGGAGCGGCGGATCGCGTCGAGCGCGTCCTCGCTCGTGCCGAGCAGGTTGTCCGCGGAGACCTCGACGTTCTCCAGGTGCAGGCGGCCGGTGTGCGACGCGCGAATGCCCATGGCCGGGTCGTCGCTCACCTTGAGACCCTCGGTGCCGGCCTCGACGATGACGAGGCGCAGGTCGCCGTCGACCTCCGCCGTGACGACGAACAAATCCGCCGAGTCGGCGCACGGCACGAGGGCCTTCTCGCCGGTGAGAACGAGTTTGTCGCCGCGGCGCTCACCCTTCGTAGCGGGCTTGCGCGGGTCGGCCAGCGGGCCGGCCTCGGCGATCGCCAGCGACGCGACGGCGGGCTTCTTCTCGTCGGTGAACGCGGGGAGGTAGGTCTCCTGCTGCGCGGACGAGCCGTAGGAGGCGATGGCACCGGCGACAGCGGCGGGCGCCATGACGCCGACCGCGAGACCCATGTCGCCGCGGGCGAGCTGCTCGAGCACGAGCACGTTCATGACGGCGGAGCGCTCCTCGGCGACACCGCCGAGCTCGGCGGGAACGGACAGGAGCGTCAGGCCCATCTCGGCCGCCTGGGCGCGGATCTCGTCGGGCACGGCGCGGGCACCGTCGGCGTCGGCGGCTGCGGGACGCAGAACCTCGTCGGCCAGTTCGGCAGCGACGCCGGCGATCATCGCCTGGTCCTCGGTGGGCGTGAGGTCGAACTCGCGACGCGGCTTCGTCGGGGCCGGACGTGCCGGCTCACCCGAACCGCTCTTCTTCACGAACGCACGGCCCGCGGCGGTCTGAACCTTGAAGCCCTGCTTGCTGCCGTTGTAGAGCGCGCGCTCGACCTTGGAGCGCACGGCGGGGTTCTTGAGCAGGTCGTGCCCGCCCGCCTTGGCCAACAGTCGAAGAGCGACCGCCTGGCCCTTGTCGGCGATCGACGCCTTCGAGTTCGTGGAAGTCATCTCGGCCTTTCCTCTGGATCGTTGAGCGGCCCCCTGGCGGGCCAACTTTCCCTGAGGTTACCTGATCGTAGGTACGCGCGGTATCGGAAACTGTGAGTATCGGTAACAACCTCTTCGGAGCGTGGCTCTGTGCGTTGGGGACGGGCGCCACGACGCTGGGGAGGCCGGGGCGTACCCTGGGCGCATGGTCACCGTCCGTCGCGCCGAACACTCCGACATCCCCGAGATCGTCCGACTCAAGGGCCTGCTCATGGAGGACGGTTGGCCATGGCACATCGAGCTCGACGACGCGTGGCGCGAGCGATGCGCGGCAGCCGCGGCGACCTTGCTCGACTCGCCGAACTACGCGTGCTTCGTCATCGACGCCGAGGAGGGTGCGGGCCCCGGCACACCGCTCGCATCGATCGTCTCGACGTCCGTGGAGCAGCACCTTCCCGGACCGGACGGATCGGGGCGTTCGGCGTACCTCGGTGACATGAGCACCGATCTGGTCTTCCGCGGTCGCGGCTACGGCAAGACCTTGCTCGACGCCGCCCTCGCCTGGTGTCGCGAACAAGACGCCGGGTGGGTGAGCTTGTTCTCCACCGAGAGTGGCCACTCGCTCTACCGCAAGGCCGGGTTCAGCCCGGTCGGGCCGTTCCAGCACATGTCGATGGGCCTGGACTGACTCGTCTCGCGACCCGGCGCGGCATGACAGCGTCAGCGGCGTCGGTCAGACCTGTCGTCGTTCTCGGTCAGCGCCGTCCTGGAACGGCGGCGATGACCGACTCGAAGATCCCGCGATCCAGTGCCGTGCCCTCGCGGCGCACCGACGCCTCGTCGAGCTGGAGGATGCGGTCGAGGCGAACCTCGCTCGGACGCCCGGCGCGATCCCACGCGCCCGATCCGATGTCCATCCAGTGCCGACCGGCTCGTGCTTCCTGCGCGGCGTCGCGGTCGTGGTCCTTGCTCGTCAGGGGGAGCGCGAGCGTCACGCCGTCCTCCTGCGGGTGACGGGCGACGACGAGCACCGGCCTGTCCTTGCCCTGGGTGTGGTCCTCCTCGTAGGGCACCCACGCCCAGACGATCTCGCCGGGGTCGGGACGGCCGTCGTCCTTCGCCTGCCAGCTCGTGGCGGGCAGGACGCCATGCCAGTCGCCTCGATAGCCCGTGCCGGCGGGGGCGTTCGATGCAGGCGAGCGCCGCCCGCCGCCCCGTGAGTGCTGTGGCGTCGCGACGGTGCCCGGGGTCTTCGGCGCCTTCGATCGCTTCGCAGCACCGGAGCGATCCGAGCGCGATCTTCCGTCGAGAAGAGCCCTCATGCCCTCGCGCGCGAGGGAGGTAGCGACACGACCGGCCATCTGCTTGAGATTCACGCCACGAGCCTAACGAGCGGGCCCGCCCTCGTGACGAAACACACGCGTCGGCAGCCCCGCGGACGGTACGAGGCACTCCTCGGCGGCTGGAACAATCGATAGGTGACCGAACCGACCGCGCTCCGCGACATCGCCGACCCCTCCGTCGTCGACGAGGGCAACGGCGCACATCCGCGCGCCGGTCTCGCGATCGCGGCGCTCGCGCTCGGCGGCTTCGCCATCGGCACGACGGAGTTCGTCACGATGGGGCTGCTGCCCGACATCTCCCGCGGTCTCGGCATCTCGATCCCGCAGGCGGGCAACGCCGTCTCCGCGTACGCGCTCGGTGTCGTCATCGGCGCGCCGCTCGTCACGATGGTGTTCGCCAAGGTGCCGCGCAAGACGGTGCTCATCGGCCTCATGCTCGCGTTCTTCGTCGGCAACGTCGGGGCTGCTCTGGCTCCGAACTACCACGTGCTCCTCGCTGCCCGTGTCGTCTCCGGCATGCCGCACGGTGCCTTCTTCGGCCTCGGTGCGGTTGTCGCTGCGTCGCTCGTTGCCCAACACCGGCGCACCTGGGCTGTCTCGATGACGCTCGGCGGCCTCAACGTCGCCAACGTCATCGGCGTGCCGATCGCGACGTGGATGGGGCAGCGCATGGGATGGCAGTGGCCCTACGCGCTCGTGGCCGTCATCGGTCTGCTCTCGGCGCTCGCCGTGTTGGCGTGGGTGCCTCATCAGGGGACGACGGGACTCGTCACGGCGAAGAAGGAACTCAAGGCGCTCACCCGACCGCAGGTGTGGTTCGCGCTCGCCATCGGCATCGTCGGGTTCGGCGGCATGTTCTCGACGTTCAGCTACATCGCCCCGACGATGACCGAGTTGACCGGCTTCTCCGAGGCCACCGTGCCGCTCATCCTCGTCGTGTACGGCGTCGGCATGACGTGTGGCGCGCTCGTCTCCGGACGCGTCGCGATGCACGGGCTCATGCGCGGCATCTTCGGTTGCCTCATCGCGATCGCAGTCATGCTCGCCCTGTTCGGGTACGCCGCGCACTACAAGCCGACGGCCGTGCTGTTCGTCTGGCTCCTCGGCTTCCTGCCGACGGTCATGGTGCCGATGATCCAGATCCGCCTCATGGACGTTGCCCACGAGGGTCAGTCGCTCGCCGCCGCGCTCAACCACGCGACGCTCAACTTCGCCAACGCCCTCGGGGCGTGGCTCGGCGGCGTCGTCCTCGACGCGGGGCTCGGCTACGAGTGGTGCTCGCGTGTCGGTGCGATTCTCGCCGTGTTCGGCGCCGTCGTGGCTGCGGCGTCAGCGTTCACCTCACGCCGTGAGGCGGCCTCGCAGCACGCGGCAGCTGCCTGACCTACCCTTCGGGGTTTGCTCAGAATCGACGACGCGAGCGCTTGTCGTTGATGAGCCAGGCAGACAGCAGTCCGCCGGCCGCGCCGCCGAGGTGCCCCTGCCACGACACGCCCTGTGCCCCGGGGAGAACGCCCCACAGGACGTAGCCGAACACGGCGAGGAGCGCGAGGCCGAGTGCAACCTCGGTCCAGCGCTTGCTCCACGCGCCGCGCACGATGAGGTAGGTCAGCCAGCCGAAGACGATGCCGGACGCTCCGGCCGTCGCAGAGTGCGGGGGAGTGAGGGCCCACGCCGCGAGACCCGAGCAGACCATGACGACGAGCGTCACCTGCACGGCCACCCGTCGTCCGCTGAGGCCGAGGAGGAAGCCGAAGGGCAGCAGCAGCGCCGTGTTGCCGATGAGGTGCGCCCACCCGTAGTGCGCGAAGGAGAACGTGAAGATCGACGGGAGGTCGGTGAACTCCCAGGCGCGCAACGACGCGAAGCGGTCGACGGCGTGACGCGTGATCACGTCGACGATCTCGACGACCCACAGCAGGGCCACGAAGAAAGCGGTGTCGACGGCGGAGGACCCTGCCCGTCCACCGGCCTGGCGCGTTCGCTCACGAAGGTCCATTCACCCATTCTGCCAACGCTGGGGAGCGAGTCGGGCACTGGAGCGACGGCGGTGATCCGGTTCGCGCAGGCATGGAAGAATGAATGGTCACGTACTGTGCCGTCCCCGACGTAGCGCTCCAGACGAAATCGACGAGGTATTCAGTTGTCACCCATGGCCCGCAAGGCACTCGAGCCGGCCGCGACCCCGCCGGAGATGATCCGCAACTTCTGCATCATCGCCCACATCGACCACGGCAAGTCGACGCTGGCCGACCGCATGCTCCAGTTGACGGGTGTCGTCGAGCAGCGGGCCATGCGCGCGCAGTACCTCGACCGCATGGACATCGAGCGTGAGCGCGGTATCACGATCAAGAGCCAGGCCGTGCGCATGCCGTGGGAGCTCGATGGTCAGACGTACGCGCTCAACATGATCGACACCCCCGGTCACGTCGACTTCACATACGAGGTCTCGCGTTCGCTCGCCGCGTGTGAGGGCGCGATCCTCCTCGTCGACGCCGCTCAGGGCATCGAGGCTCAGACCCTCGCGAACCTCTATCTCGCGATGGAGAACGACCTCGAGATCATCCCGGTGCTCAACAAGATCGACCTGCCGGCAGCGCAGCCGGAGAAGTACGCCGCCGAGATTGCGGGCCTCATCGGCGCCGACCCCGACGACGTTCTCAAGGTTTCCGGCAAGACCGGCGAGGGCGTCGAGGCGCTCCTCGACAAGATCGTCGGCACGCTGCCCCCGCCCGTCGGTGACGCAGACGCCCCGGCGCGCGCCATGATCTTCGACTCGGTCTACGACACCTACCGCGGCGTCGTCACCTACGTCCGTGTCGTCGACGGCAAGCTCAACCCGCGCGAGAAGATCGCCATGATGTCCACGGGTGCCACGCACGAACTCCTCGAGATCGGCGTCAGCTCGCCCGAGCCGACCGCGACGAAGGGCCTCGGCGTCGGCGAGGTGGGTTACCTCATCACCGGTGTGAAGGACGTGCGTCAGTCCAAGGTCGGTGACACCGTGACGAACGCGGCCAAGCCGGCCGACAAGGCCATCGGCGGGTACTCCGACCCCAAGCCCATGGTGTTCTCGGGGCTGTACCCGATCGACGGTTCGGACTACCCGCTGCTGCGTGACGCCCTCGACAAGCTCAAGCTCAACGACGCTGCGCTCGTCTACGAGCCCGAGACGTCGGCCGCGCTCGGCTTCGGTTTCCGCGTCGGCTTCCTCGGCATGCTGCACCTCGAGATCACGCGTGAGCGCCTCGAGAGCGAATTCGACCTCGACCTCATCTCCACGCTGCCGAACGTCGTCTACCAGGTGACGACCGACGACGGCCGCGTCACCGAGGTGACCAACCCGAGCGAGTTCCCCGACGGCAAGATCGCCGACATCACCGAGCCGGTCGTGAAGTCGACCATCCTCATCCCGAGCGAGTTCATCGGTGCCGTCATGGAGCTGTGCCAGAACAAGCGCGGCAACCTGCTCGGCATGGACTACCTCTCCGAGGAGCGCGTCGAGATGCGTTACACGCTGCCCCTCGCGGAGATCGTGTTCGACTTCTTCGACCAGCTGAAGTCGAAGACGCGCGGGTACGCCTCCCTCGACTACGAACCCGCCGGCGAGCAGAGTGCCAACCTCGTCAAGGTCGACATCCTGCTCCAGGGCGACAAGGTCGACGCGTTCAGCTCGATCGTCCACCGTGACAAGGCCTACGGCTACGGCACGATGATGGCGACGAAGCTCAAGGACCTCATTCCGCGCCAGCAGTTCGAGGTGCCGATCCAGGCCGCCATCGGCACGCGCGTCATCGCTCGTGAGAACATCCGCGCCATCCGCAAGGACGTGCTCGCCAAGTGCTACGGCGGTGACATCTCGCGTAAGCGCAAGCTGCTCGAGAAGCAGAAGGAAGGCAAGAAGCGCATGAAGATGGTCGGCTCGGTCGAGGTGCCGCAGGAAGCCTTCATCGCAGCGCTGAGCCAGGGCGACGAGAAGCCGAAGGACAAGAAGTGAGCAAGCCCGGCTTCGTCTCGGGTTCGGTGACGCCGCCCGGTGAAGAGGGTCAGGCGGCCGAACGCCCGCTCGCGCGGACCCGTTCGTTCACCCGCCGCGGCGGCCGCATGCCCGAACGTCACCACCGTGCGCTCGCCGACCACTCCGAGCAGTACGTCATCGACGTGCCGCGCAAGGAGGCCTCGACCGAACCGATCGACGGCTACCACGTCGACATGGAGCAGGTGTTCGGACGCACCGCGCCGCTCGTCGTCGAGATCGGTTCCGGCGCGGGCGATCAGGTCATCCACGCGGCTGCCGAGAACCCGGGGACGGACTTCATCGCGCTCGAGGTGTGGCGCCCGGGCATCGCGCAGACGATCTCCAAAGCCGTCCACGCCGGCGTGACCAACGTCCGGCTCATCGAGATCGACGCGTCCGAGGCGCTCGACCGTCTCTTCGCGCCGGGCTCCGTTGCCGAGGTGTGGACGTTCTTCCCGGACCCGTGGCCCAAGAGCAAGCACCACAAGCGTCGCCTCGTGCAGCCCGGCTTCGCCGAGGTCGTCGCCGACGTTCTCGTGCCCGGTGGCACGTGGCGCCTCGCCACCGACTGGGCCGACTACGCGTGGCACATGCGCGACGTCGTCGAGGGCTCACCGCGTTTCGACAACCCGCACGTGGGACGCCTCGCCGACCCCGGTGACCCGGACGTCGACCCCGAGGGTGCGCGTGGCGGGTTCGCCCCGCGCTTCGAGGGACGCACGACCACGCGCTTCGAGAACAAGGGCCTCAAGGTCGAGCGCGTCGTGCGTGATCTCGCGGTGACTCGGGCGAACTGACGTGAGCTACCTCGACGACCTGTTCTCCCTTGAGGGGCTGAATGCCGTCGTCACGGGAGGGTCGTCGGGCATCGGGCGAGGTATCGCCACGGCCCTTGCGGGTGCCGGTGCGAGCGTTCACCTCGTGGCCCGGGACGCCGACAAGCTCGCCACAGTGGCCGCCGAGATCGGCGCGACGTGGGAAGTCTGCGACGTCGGTGATGCGAACGCGCTCGCGAACCTGGCTGTCGGTGCCCCGGTGCAGCACGCGGACATCCTCGTCACGTGTGCCGGCGTCAACCACCGACCGCCACTGGCCAACACGAGCGAAGAGCAGTACGCCGAGACGATGGCCGTCAACCTCGAAGCGCCCTACCGGCTCGGCCAGGCCGCAGGGCCACGCATGGCCGAGCGCGGGTACGGACGCATCCTCAACATCGGCTCGCAGCAGAGCTGGAGCGCCTTCGGCAACTCCGGCGTCTACGGCGTGACGAAGGCCGCCGTCACCGGGCTGTCACGCTCGCAAGCGGAGGCCTGGTCACGCTCGGGTGTCACGGCGAACACGATCGTTCCCGGATTCGTCGTCACCCCGATGACGTTGCCCACCGTCGCCGAACCGGGGCGCGAAGAAGCGCTCGCGACCCGCACCTTCGTCGGACGCAACGGCGTGCCCGAGGACTTCGCGGGCCTCGCGGTGTTCCTCGCGTCGCGGGCGAGTGGTTTCGTGACCGGCCAGACGATCGCGGCCGACGGCGGCTTCAGCGTCCACTGAGCGCTCGCTATTACTCGCGGGTAATCTGGTGGGTATGAACCAGACCCTCGCGCTCTACACGAAGCTCACGAAGAAGAACGAGAAGCTCGGTCGCGCAGCCTTCTCGGCCGCGTTCGCGCTCAAGGCGCCCTACTTCCGGACCATTGCGCCCGTCGTGAAGACCATGGAGCCGCACCGCGGCGTCGTGGCCATCAAGAAGTGGTGGGGTGTGCAGAACCACATCGGCACCGTCCACGCCATCGCGATCGCCAACGGCATGGAGATGGCCATGGGTCTGCTCGCCGAGGCCACGGTGCCCAAGGACATGCGCTGGATCCCCAGGGGCATCCAGCTCGACTACGTCGCCAAGACCCCCGGCGATGTCGAGTGCGTCGCCGAGACGAGCCCCGAGGACTGGGCCAAGGAGCCTCCCTTCACGGTGGACGTGCGCATGACGGGACGCCTGGTCAAGGACGGCACGGTCGCCGTCCAGGGCATCATCCCGATCTACGTCTCCGCCAAGAAGTAACGCCTGACGCCGCTACGAGGCCGCCGCGATCGCAAGAAGCGACGTGGCGGCCTCGTTCGTCATCCGGCGCGGACCTGCCCACACGGCGCGCAGCTTCCGGCGCAGGTCGACGTCGCGGACGGTGATCTCGACGAGGGTGCCCGCGGCCAGGGCATCACTGATCGCGAGTCGGCTGAGGACGGCCGGCCCGGTGCCGGCCGACACGGAGACCTTGACCGCGGCGTTGCTCGACAGCTCCAGCAGTGGCGGAGCGCAGGTGCGCGGGCGCATCGCGCGGTCGAGCGCCACGCGGGTTCCGGATCCCGGCTCGCGGGTGACGAGGGCCGTCGCGGCGAGTTCGTCCGCGTCAATACTGCGAGTTCGGGCCCAGGGGTGGTGTGCGGCGACGGCAAGGACGAGGTCGTCCGTGGCGACGACCGTCGAGTTGAGGCCGCGAGGGGCACCCGGGCCCTCGATGAACCCGAGATCGATCTCACCGGAGCGAGCGGCGCTGAGCACGTCGGTCGTGTTGCCGACGGCGACGGAGAGGCCCGGCGTGGCCTCACCGGAATGGGCTTCGTGCCAGCGCGCGATCCAGCCCGGCAGGAGGTGCTCGGCCACGGTCTGGCTGGCCATCACGGTGAGCGGTGCATCCACGCCGCCCACCAGGGCGGTGATGCCGGCGTCGAGATCGCGCGCGGCCTCCAGCACGCCGCGAGCCCACTCGACGACCATGAGGCCCTGCGTCGTCAGGGTGGCGCCGGTTGTGGCGCGGTGGAGAAGGGGCACGCCGACCGAGCGCTCGAGCCGCGCCATGCTGCGGCTGGCGTTGGGCTGCGCCGAGCCACAGGCACGTGCGCCGGCGCTGAGGGAGCCGTGGTCGGCCACGGCCACGAGCAGCTCCAGGGCTGCGAGATCCGGCCAGCTCTTCATCGGGCCAGCGTAACCGGCGTCCATATCCGCCGCATATACCAGCATGCTGAACATGGCACTACCGGCCAGGTCGTAGGCGTTCGAGGATGGGGAGCGTGACCCGACCCGAGCAACGCCGCGCAGAAACAGCGGCCCGAACTGCATCCCACCCAGTGGCCGGCGGTCTGGCCCTGGCGTTCGCAGCGGCGCTCGTCGGGTTCGTCGTGTCACGCATCATCCCGCTGCTCAGCCCGGTGCTCGTGGCGATTCTGCTCGGCGTCGTCGCCGCGAACGCCGCGCGGCTCGACGCGTGGCGCCCTGGCCTCGACCTGGCCGGGAAGCGCGTTCTGCGCATCGGCATCGTGCTGCTCGGCCTCCAGCTCTCGCTCGGCGCCATCGCCTCGCTCGGCTTCGGTGTCATCTTCCTGGCCGTTGCTGTGGTGGCGCTCGGAGTGCCCTTCGGGTTGTGGTGCGGCAAGCGGCTCGGTATTAAGCCCACGCAGAGTCTGCTCACGGCGTGCGGGTTCTCGATCTGCGGCGCCGCAGCCGTCGCCGCAGCAGCAGGGGTGAGCGACGCCCGCGACGAGGAGGTCGCAACGTCGGTCGCGCTCGTCGTCGTCTTCGGCACGCTCATGATCCCGCTCGTCGCGCTGTCCGCCGCCTTGGGGCTCGACGATCACACCACAGGCGTTTTCGCGGGTGCGAGCGTGCACGAGGTGGCCCAGGTCGTCGCTGCCGGCGGCCTCGTCGGGCAGGGGGCGCTCGCGGTGGCCGTCGTCGTGAAGCTCGCCCGAGTGCTCATGCTGGCGCCGTTGATCACCGTCATCGCCGTGCATCGACGTCGGACCATGGGCGGGGCCGAGTCCGGGTCGGTCACGCTGCCGCCCTTCGTGCCGCTGTTCGTCGTCGGCTTCGTCGCCGCGGTCGTCGTGCGGAGCGTGGTTCCGATTCCGAATTCGGTGTTGGACGGAGCGAAGGTGTTTCAGACGCTACTGCTCGCCGCCGCGATGTTCGCTCTCGGCACGGGAGTGACGGCCAAGGCCATGCGTGCTGCCGGCGCGGCACCCTTCGCGCAGGCAGCGCTCTGCACTGCCTGCGTCACTGCCCTCGGCCTGGGCGGGGCGTTGCTCGTCGGTTAGAGACGCTCCGCAGGCGGTGGGAGAATGCCGCCCATGCCGCAGATGCCCGACGGAGAGCCCGCACCGAACGACGGAGCGCTGCCAGCCGACGCCCTCGCGAGCGTGCCGGGCAGCGCCTTCGCGATGTACCTGCACGTGCCGTTCTGCGTGACGCGCTGTGGGTACTGCGACTTCAACACCTACACGCTCACCGAACTCGGCGTCCCCGGCGCGAGCCTCGACACGTACGCGGGCGCTGTCGAACGTGAACTCGACCTCGCAGCGCGCGAGATGGGAAAGGCGCCCGGCGGCGTGCCGACAGTGCAGACCATCTTCGTCGGTGGAGGAACGCCGACGATGCTCGCAGCGACCGACCTCGTGCGGATGCTCGACGCGGCGCGCGAGCGGTTCGGCCTCGTCGACGACGCCGAGGTGACGACCGAGGCCAACCCGGACTCGGTCGACGAAACGTACCTGCGCGTGCTCGCCGAGGGCGGCTTCACGCGCGTCTCCGTCGGGATGCAGTCGTCGGTGCCGCACGTCCTCGCGACGCTGGAGCGCACCCACGATCCGGCCAACGTCGAGCGCGCCGTCCGCGCCGCCAAGGCTGCCGGCCTGCAGGTGAGTCTCGACCTCATCTACGGCGCGCCGGGGGAGTCGCTCGACGACTGGCGGGCCTCGTTGGAGGCGGCGATCGCGCTCGATCCCGACCACATCAGCGCCTACGCGCTCGTCGTCGAGGAGGGCACGAAGATGGGCGCCCAGGTGCGCCGCGGCGAACTGCCGCTGCCCGATGACGACGACGAAGCGGACAAGTACGAACTGGCCGACGAACTCCTCGAGGCCGCGGGATACCGCTGGTACGAGGTGTCGAACTGGGCGAAGGAACCGCGCTTCCAGTGTCGTCACAACCTGGCCTACTGGCGTGACGAACCGTGGTGGGGCGCGGGCCCCGGAGCCCACAGCCACGTCGGCGGGGTGCGCTGGTGGAACGTCAAACACCCGCGCGCCTACGCTCAGCGGGTCGGTGAAGGAACCTCACCTGCGCTCGCGCGCGAGATCCTGGACGAGCGTCAGCGGTACGAGGAGAAGGTGCTCCTGCGCGTGCGTCTCGCCGAGGGGTTGCCGCTCGACCTGCTCGACGACGCAGGGCGCCGCGCGGTGGCGGGACTCGTCGCGGACGGTCTGCTCGAGGGAACGTCTGCCGTCCGTGACCGTCGGGCCGTGCTCACATTGCGCGGGCGGCTGCTCACCGACACCGTCGTCCGGCGCCTGCTCGACTACTGACCGCCGAACGCGAAGGGCCGGAACGCCACCCCAGAGATGTGACGTTCCGGCCCTTCGCGTGGCCGGGGCGAGTCAGCTGAGCACGCGCAGCTGGAACGGGTAGCGGTAGGGGCGGCCGCTGCTCGCGTTGAGCGCGCCACGGATGTGGCACCACAGGGCAACCACCGTGATGACGAACCACAGCGGGATCGCGACGACGATGCCGATGAACGTGATGGCGAACAGCCAGCCGACCCAGTAGAGCAACCACCAGGAGAGGTTGAAGTTGAACGCCCCGGCGGCGGCTTCACGCACGGCGGGTGACTTGTCCTTGTAGATGAACCACACGATGAGCGGGCCGAGCAGGCTGAGCGAACCGGCCGACACGACGGCCGCGACGAGTGCAGAAAGGTGGGCGACGACAGCGGCGCCCGTCTCGTCGGAGCTCAACTGGCGGGGCGTGACGCCCGCCTCGGTGGGCCGACCGTTGGGGTAGGCGTCGCCGTTGTGGCTCCACTGGGGGTCGGGGGTGGGGTAGGGCTGCTGGCTCATGGTGTCCTCACGACCTCGGCTGCGTAGGTGAACATCGTTCCAACCTCAAAGATGCCCTCCTCATTCCGTCGGCACCATCCTGGGTGACCCTGGTTCGTCCCTGAGGCTGGGGCTTAGGGCGTCACTGCTGCTCGGGGTCGGTGACGAAGTCGATGAGTTCCTCGACACGTCCGAGCAGTTCCGGCTGCAGGTCGGCGTAGGTGCGCACTGTGCCGAGGATCTGCTTCCAGCCGCGCGCGACGTCGGCCTGGCTCTGGTGCGGCCACCCCAGCTCGGCGAGGATGCCGTGCTTCCACGACTGACCCTTGGGGATCGTCGGCCACTTCGACCACCCGAGGCGCTCGGGGCGCACCGACTGCCACACGTCGACGTAGGGGTGACCGACGATGAGCACGTGATCGCGGGCCTGCGGAAGAGCCTGGGCCTCGGCGACGATGCGGGCCTCCTTCGTGCCGGGCACGAGGTGGTCGACGAGTATGCCGAGACGGCGCCCCTTCTCAGGGCGGAAGTCGCGGATGACGGCGGCGAGGTCGTCGACGCCCTCGAGGTACTCGACGACGACGCCCTCGATGCGCAGGTCGTCACCCCAGACCTTCTCGACAAGTTCGGCGTCGTGGCGACCCTCGACGAAGATGCGCGAACCGAGGGCCACGCGCGCCTTGGCGTTCGGGACGGCGACCGAACCCGACGCCGTGCGTCCGGCCTGCACCTTGCGCTCGGCGAGTGCGGCAGCGTCTGCGGGACGCGGGGGAGTGAGGATGACGGGTTCACCGTCGATGAGGAAGCCACCCCCGAGGGCGAAGCCGCGGGTCTTGCCGAAGCGATCCTCGAGGAAGACGACGTGGGTTCCACCCGACTTCTCGACGCGAACGACGGCACCCACGTAACCGCTCTGGGCGTCCTCGACGACGACATCCCGCTCGGCCGGAACCTCACGGGATCGGCCGCGCTTGGGCGCGCGCCAGTCACCGTAGAGGACGTCGGAGCCGTAGCGGTCGTTCATGGCAGTCAGGGTAGGCAAGCCCGACGCGGCACGGGCGGAGGCGCGCTGGACCGACGCAGAAGCGGCGACACCCACGGTCAGGACGAGCGGAGGAAGGTGAGCACCACCGCCACTCGACGGTGCTCGTCGCCGTCGGTGTGCAGATCGAGCTTGCTGAAGATGCGTTGCACGTGCTTCTCCACGGCGCCCTCCGTGACGACGAGGCGCTTCGCGATGCCTCGGTTCGTCAGTCCCTCGGCGATGTGTGAAAACACCTCGTGCTCCCGCGGCGTCAGGGTGTCGAGAACCGATTCCGCCGCGGGTCCTTGAGGGCCTCCCACACGCGCTTGATCGACCATCCGGTCTCCGCCGCCGTCGGGGCATCGGGGAGGGCACGGTCCAGAAGATGGCGCTGCATGGAGCGTTCGGCGTCCGTCATGACGTGAGCGACTCCGAGGCCGCCGAGGACGAGCGGAATGCCGACGAGCACGAACAGCATGCTCAGCCCGCCGGACATGAGGACGGCGAACGCGACGAAGCCCAGCAGGTGGATCCACCAGCCTGCGAACAGGTAGGCGCTGTCGCGCAGTGCCTGGCGTGGGGACCAGCGGAACTCGCGGTCCATCGCCGAGCCGGCGGCATTCGTGGGGACAGGGGCTGTGACGTCTGGAGTGCTCATCTCTTCGACGCTGTGGAGAGGCACGGGGGCACAACCATCCTGCCTGCAGGCTTCTTGACGGTGGGGAAAACCCGACATTCCGGCCCGCCGCGGACGCGACGCCCTGAGCGAACACGCCCGGAAAGATTTGGCACTCGATACCCGTGAGTGCCAACCTTGGGGAAGGTCAAAGGAGGTGTGAAGGCATGAGCAACGAGCGCCGTCTCGAAGTGTTGCGCGCGATCGTGCAGGACTATGTCTCCACGTCCGAGCCGGTCGGCTCCAAGGCCCTCCTCGAACGTCACCAGCTCGGTGTCTCGGCGGCCACGATCCGCAACGACATGGCGGCTCTCGAGGACGAGGGCCTCATCGCCGCGCCGCACACCTCCGCCGGGCGTGTTCCGACCGATGCCGGCTACCGCGTCTTCGTCGACCGCCTCTCTCAGGTGCGTCCGCTCACGCCGAGCCAGCGCCGCGCCATCCAGGCCTTCCTCGCGGAGAGCATCGACCTCGACGACATCGTCGAGCGCACCGCGCGTCTGCTCGCTTCGCTCACCCAGCAGGCCGCCGTCATGCAGTACCCGTCGCTGCGGCGCTCGCGGGTGCGTCACATCGAGTGCCTCGCGATGACGCCGACCCGCGCCATGCTCGTCGTCATCCTCGACTCGGGCCGCATTGAACAGCGCAACGTCGAGTTCGCCCACCCCGTGGCCGAGAGTGACGACTTCGTCGCACGGCTGCGCGAGCGACTCAACGCCGAGACCGACGGCCTTCTTCTCGCGGAGGCGGCCCGCGGCCTGTCGTTGCTGCGCGAAGCGTTCGAGCCCGAGCGGCGCGCTGACGTCGACGCCGTCGTCGAGACGATCACCGCCGTGTTCGGCGAGGAACGTGAGGAGCGTGTCGTGCTCGCCGGTACGGCCAACCTCGCGCGCGCCGGAACAGACGGGCTGCACGTGCAGCCGGTGCTCGACGCACTCGAGGAGCACGTCGTCATCCTGCGCCTCATGAGCAACCTCGCCGAGGATGCCGAAGCCCACGACCAGGTGACGGTCCGCATCGGCGCGGAGAATCCCCACGAGGGCCTGCACTCGACGTCGCTCGTCACCACCTCCTACGGCCCCGACGCCGTGGCGGCCCTCGGCGTGCTCGGACCCACCCGCATGGACTACCCCCAGACGATGGCGAACGTGCGGGCTGTGGCCCGCTACGTCTCACAGCTCATCGAGAGCTGACGCCCGCACACATCCCTTTCCACCCGCTGACGACAAGGACGTTCGTGAACGACTACTACGCCGAACTCGGCCTCTCCCGCGATGCCTCGAGCGAGGAGATCAAGCGCGCCTACCGCAAGATGGCGCGCAAGCTCCACCCGGACGTCAACCCGTCCGACGAGGCGGCGGATCAGTTCAAGCGCGTCGGTCAGGCCTACGCGGTGCTCGGCGACCCCGAGAAGAAGGCCTCCTACGACCAGGGAGTCGACCCGTACGCGCCCGGCGGCGGTGCGGGTGCCGGCTTCGGCGGCGCCGGTTTCAGCTTCAGCGACATCATGGACGCGTTCTTCACCGGCGGAGCAGCGGGCGCCTCGGGTGGCCCGCGCAGCCGCGTACAACACGGCCAGGACGCCCTGCTGCCGCTCGACATCGAGCTGTCCGACGCCGTCTTCGGCGGCGAGGTCGACCTGACGTTCGACACCGCCGTCGTCTGCACGACGTGCCACGGCGACGGTTCGCGCCCCGGCACCGGCAAGCACACGTGTGACGTGTGTGGTGGGGCAGGCCAGACCCAGCAGGTGCAGCGCAGCTTCCTCGGCCAGGTGCTCACCTCGCGTCCGTGCACGGCGTGCGACGGCTACGGCGACATCATCGACAGCCCCTGCTTCGAGTGCGACGGCAACGGCCGCAAGCGCGACACCCGCACCATCAGCATCAAGGTGCCCGCGGGCGTCGACACCGGCACGCGCATCCAGCTGCGCGGCGAGGGCGAGGTCGGCCACGGCGGCGGCCCCGCCGGCGACCTCTACGTCGAGGTGCGCGTCGCGAAGCACCCTATGTTCCAGCGTCAGGGTGACGACCTGCACTGCTCGCTCGAACTGCCGATGTCGGCCGCCGCACTCGGCGCGTCCCTTCCGCTCGAGACGCTCGACGGCCCGCGCGACATCGACATCCAGGCCGGTACCCAGCCGGGCGACGTCGTCACGCTCAAGGGCCTCGGCGTCACGCGCCTGCGTACTGAGAGCCGCGGCGACCTGCTCGTGCACGCCAACGTGCGCACGCCGAGCAAGCTGACGAGCGAGCAGGCCGACCTGCTGCGTCAGTTCGCGGCGTCGCGCGGCGAGGAAACGCCTGCTCCCAAGTTCCAGCCCGTCAACCAGGGCCTGCTCGGCAAGCTGCGTCAGGCCTGGAAGGGCTGACGTGACCGCACATCTGTACTTCGTCGCGCCGGGCACGCTGCGTGAGCAAATGCGGCCCGAGGAGCCGGTCGTGCTCGGCGGTGACGAGGGACGCCACGCGGTCACCGTGAAGCGCATGGCCGTGGGGGAGGAGATCCTCCTCGCCGACGGCGAAGGGCTCCTGGCCCACTGCGTCGTCGCGTCCACAGCCAAGTCGGAACTGACGGCGCTCGTGCAGACGGTGGAGCGCGAGGAGCGCCCGGCCGTCACGTTCACCCTCGTCCAGGCACTCGCCAAGGGCGACCGCGATCTCCAGGCGCTCGAAGCCGCCACCGAGCTCGGTGTCGACCGCGTCGTGCCCTGGAAGGCTGAGCGCTCGATCGTGCAGTGGAAGGGCGAGCGGGCCGCCAAGGCGCACCGTAAATGGGTGGCGCAGGCCGAGGCCGCCACGAAACAATCGCGTCAGGCCACGCCGCCCGTCGTTGACGAGCTCGCGGCGAAGCAGACCGTTGTCCGCCTCGTCGAGGAATCGGCCCTCACACTCGTCCTTCACGAGGACGCCGAGGTCGGACTGAGCGACGTGACGTTGCCCGACGCGGGCGATGTCGTGCTCGTCGTCGGCCCCGAGGGCGGCATCACGCCCGGCGAACTCGACGCGTTCGCCGCTGCGGGCGCCACGAGCGTCCGGATGGGACGCACGGTGCTGCGCTCGTCG
Source organism: Dermacoccus sp. Tok2021 (assembly GCF_019895135.1). NCBI lineage: Bacteria > Bacillati > Actinomycetota > Actinomycetes > Micrococcales > Dermacoccaceae > Dermacoccus > Dermacoccus sp. Tok2021. The sequence goes on along the minus strand of NZ_JAGTHU010000006.1, from coordinate 105,860 downwards.
TCGGCCGGCCCCGCGGCACTGGCCGCGCTCTTCGCGCGCTCGCGCTGGAGCTGACGCGCCCTAGACTGGAGGCACGATGACAGACGTTCCCGCCACCCAGGCCACCCCCGATTCGTCCAGCCAGACCCGTATCGTCGTCCCGCCGGACGTGTCGATGGTTCAGCTGCTCGGGCCCACCGACCAGCTCCTTCGCACGATCGAGCGCGCCTTCCCGCGCCTCTTCGTCTTCGCGCGGGGCAACGAGCTGACGATCGACGGCCCGGCCGAGGACGCGGCCATCGTCGAGACCCTCGTCGGTGAGTTGCTCACGATGATCGACGCGGGGCACGCGGTGAACCGCGACAACGTCGAGCGTTCCATCGCCATGCTGCGCAGCAAGAACGCGCAGCGCCCCGCCGACGTGCTCACGACGAACATCATCTCCAGCCGTGGCCGGACGATTCGTCCCAAGACGCTGGGCCAGAAGGAGTACGTCGACGCGATCGACAAGAACACGATCGTCTTCGGCATCGGCCCCGCCGGTACGGGCAAGACGTACCTCGCCATGGCAAAGGCCGTGGCGGCGCTGCAGAGCAAGCAGGTCAACCGCATCATCCTGACGCGCCCCGCCGTCGAGGCGGGCGAGCGACTCGGTTTCCTGCCGGGCACACTCAACGACAAGATCGACCCGTACCTGCGCCCCCTCTACGACGCGCTGCACGACATGATCGATCCCGACTCGATCCCCAAGCTCATGGCCGCCGGCACCATCGAGGTGGCGCCGCTCGCGTACATGCGTGGACGCACGCTCAACGACTCGTTCATCATTCTCGACGAGGCCCAGAACACGAGCAGCGAGCAGATGCGCATGTTCCTCACGCGACTCGGCTTCGGTTCGAAGATCGTCGTCACCGGTGACGTCACGCAGGTCGACCTTCCGGGTGGCACGACGTCCGGCCTGCGCGTCATCGAGGACGTGCTCACGGGTGTGGGCGACGTGCACTTCGCGCACCTGAGTAGCGGCGACGTCGTGCGTCACCGCCTCGTGTCCGACATCGTCGACGCCTACGGTCGCTACGACGCCGCTGCCGAGCGTCGTAAGGCGCAGGCCAAGAAGCGCCGCGAGGCACGTGCGAACGACGAGCAGGGAGAACGCGAGTGACGATCGACCTCGCCAACGAGACCGACGTCGCCGTCGATCTCGACGAGATTCACGACTGCGCCCGCTACGCGATGGACGCGATGTTCGTCCACCCCAACGTGGAGCTGTCGATCCGCATCCTCGACGAGGCGGCCATGGAGACCCTCCACGTGCAGTGGATGGATCTCGAGGGCCCCACCGACGTCATGAGCTTCCCCATGGACGAGCTGACACCCGGTCGTGAGGGCGCGCTGAGTGACGAGGGCATGCTCGGCGACATCGTTCTGTGCCCGACGGTGGCCGCCGCCCAGGCGTCCGCGGCAGGGCACGACACGATGGAGGAGTTGCTCCTTCTCACCGTTCACGGCGTGCTGCACCTGCTCGGCTACGACCACGCCGAGGCCGAGGAGCGCCTCGAGATGTTCGAACTGCAGCGCACGATCCTGCTCACCTACCTCGCGAGCCGTGGCCGCAGCGTCGAGGCGGGCACGATCCGCATCGCGCCGCCGAGCGGTCGCGAGTAGTCGGGGAGTGAAACGCACGTGACGATCGTGCTGATCGCCGCGCTCGTCAGCGTGGTGCTGGGCTTCGGGTTCGCCCTCGTGGAATCCGCCGTCAGCCGCATGACGCGCCTGCGCGTCGCGTCGCTCGCCGAGGACGGCCACGCCGCCGCGCCGGCGCTCGGAGCCGTCGTCGAACGACACAGCACCGCGCTCATGGTGCTCACCTTCATGCGCGTCGGTGCCGAGATGACGGCGGCCGTGCTCGTTACCGTCGCGGCCACCCGCATCTTCGACGACTTCTGGCCCGCGCTCATCACGGCGGTGGCCGTCATGGCGGTCGTCTCGTTCGTGCTCGTCGGCGTCTCGCCGCGCACGCTCGGCCACCAGCACGCCGACGCCGTGGCGCTCGCCGCGTCGCGTCCGCTGCTCGTTGCGCTCAAGGTCCTCTCGCCGTTGGCACGGATGCTCGTGGCCCTCGGCAACGCCGTCACCCCGGGCGAGGGCTACCGCGAAGGCCCGTTCGACTCCGAGGCCGAATTGCGCGAGTTCGTCGACCTGGCCGAGGATTCCGACCTCATCGAGGCCGACGAACGGCGCATGATCCACTCGGTCTTCGAACTCGGCGACACCATCGTGCGCGAGGTCATGGTGCCGCGCACCGACATGATCGTCATCGACGGCCACAAGAGCCTGCGCCAGGCGATGAACCTCTTCGTGCGTTCCGGCTTCTCCCGCGTGCCCGTCGTCGGCGAGAACACCGACGACATCGTCGGCCTGCTCTACTTCAAGGACGTCGTGCGTCGTCACCTCACGGGTGAGGCCGAGGAGATCCGCATCAGCGAGGTCATGCGCGACATGGCGTTCGTGCCCGAGTCGAAGCCGGTCGACGCCCTGCTCAAGGAGATGCAGCGCGACCGCGTCCATTTCGCCATCGTCGTCGACGAGTACGGCGGCACCGCGGGCCTCGTGACGATGGAGGACATCGTCGAGGAGATCGTCGGCGAGATTGACGACGAGTACGACCGCGTCACGCCTGGCGTCGAGGATCTCGGTGACGGACGCACCCGCGTGCCCGCGCGCATGTCCATCGACGACCTGGGCGAGCTGTTCGGCGTCACGATCGAAGAGGACGACATCGACACCGTGGGCGGCCTGCTCGCGAAGATCGACGGACGGATGCCACTGCCCGGCGCCACCGGTGAGATTGCGGGTCTGCGCCTCACGGCTGAGAAGATGGCCGGACGACGCCACCAGCTGGCCACCCTCGTGGTCGAGCGCGTCGGAGACGAAGATCCCGCCGAGCGCGGGGATGAACACGCCGCCAACAGCGGCGCGGAGGAGATGGTGTGATGAACACTGACGAGAGCACGTACCGGGCAGGGTTCGCCTGCCTCGTGGGCCGGCCCAACGCCGGCAAGTCGACGCTGACGAACGCCCTCGTGGGCGAGAAGGTCGCCATCACGTCGAGCAAGCCGCAGACGACGCGTCACACGATCCGCGGCATTCTCACGCAGGACGACGGGCAGATCGTCCTCGTCGACACCCCCGGGCTGCACAAGCCCCGCACGCTCCTCGGGGAGCGACTCAACGACGTCGTGCGCGAGACGCTGGTGGACGTCGACGTCATCGGTTTCTGCCTGCCCGCCGATCAGAAGGTCGGCCCGGGCGACCAGTACATCGCGAAGGACCTCGCCGAGCTGCAGCGCGTGCGCCGCAAGCCGGTCGTCGCCATCGTGACGAAGACCGACAAGGTCGATCGTGAACGCCTCGCCGAGCACCTCATCGAGGTCGACCGACTGGGGGAGTGGGCGGAGATCGTGCCGTGCTCCGCCGTCTCCGGGCGCCAGGTCGAGGACGTCGCGAAGGTGCTCACGAGCTACCTGCCGCCGTCGCCGAAGCTGTACCCGGACGACGTGCTCACCGACGAGCCGCAGATCGTTATGATCGCCGAACTCATCCGCGAGGCCGCGCTCGAGGGTGTGCGCGACGAACTGCCGCACTCGCTCGCCGTCGTCGTCGAGGAGATGGTGCCGCGCGAGGGGCGCCCCGAGGACAAGCCGCTCATGGACGTGCGCGTCAACGTGTTCGTCGAGCGCTCGAGCCAGAAGGCGATCATCATCGGGCGCGGTGGTTCGCGGCTGCGCGAGGTGGGCACGACGGCGCGTGAGGGCATCGAGAAGCTCCTCGGCCAGAAGGTCTACCTCGACCTGCACGTCAAGGTCGCGAAGGACTGGCAGCGCGACCCCAAGCAGCTGGGCAAGCTGGGATTCAATTTCTGAGGGTGTGAACGACACGATGGCTGGCAACATGAAGGATCACGAGGCGTGGGCCGAATTCGGTGACACGCTGCGTCTGCCGATCGATCCGGCGACGGACTACGTCGGCGGAATCCCGTGGGAGGCAGCAGGCTTCAAGCCGGACCTGCCGCTCGTCGACATCGGCCCGGGATCGGGCCTGACGACGCTGGCCCTCGCCGAGCAGTTCCCCGACTCCGAGCTCATCGCCGTCGAGCCCGACGCCTGGATGCGCTCGATGCTCATGATGCGCGTGGCCGAACGCCCCGAACTGCGTGAGCGCACGACCGTCGTGCCGAACTCCATCCTCGACGCGTGGATGCCCGAGCAGATCGGCGGCGCGCTGCTGTTCAACGTCATCTACTTCCTCGGCGGACGGGCCCGTCAGGCGTTCTGGGACCGCATGGCCCAGGTGCTGCCGGAGGGCGCCCCGATCCTCATGAGCCGCGCGTACGGCGTCGTCGAGACCGGTGAGGAGATGGTGAAGTCGGCCAGCGCCACGATGGGCCGCAACACCTACGAGCGCTGGCGTCAGACGGTGCCGGTCAAGGACGGGCGCGTCGAGATCACGAACACCTACCGCACCGTGCGTGACGGCGAGATCGTGCGCGAGGTGACGACGCGCATCGCGCCGTTTTCGCTCGACGAGGAACTCGTCGTCTCCGAGGTGCCGATCGGCAAGTACTCCATCGAGGAGATCGACGAGAAGTACCTCGTCATTCGGCGCGCGAGCGACATCCGGCGCTGAGGGCGCGCTCAAGGGTGATGCTCACAGGCGAGCAATGCGTGGCGACGTCCGCGTGCTGGGACGCTCGTCTCGAACGGTGGTGCTGTGCGCCGCGTCACGCCTACGGTGAGGGCGTGCGCTTTTCGCAGGGAGTGAGCCTCCTTCTTCGATGCCGCGGTGGGGCCAGTTAGTCGGCCATCCTCACCGCGGAGTTGAATGGTGCTCGGCCGGCACCCGCAACGAAACGCAGTGAGGCGAAAACCCAAATGCACGCACAGCAGCCGACGACCATGCCGATCGGCAAGTACGTCCCCTTCCACGAGCAAATCAAGGTCGACCTGCCCGATCGCACGTGGCCCGACAAGGTCATCGACAAGGCCCCGCGCTGGTGCGCGGTCGACCTGCGTGACGGCAACCAGGCGCTCATCGATCCGATGAACTCCGAGCGCAAGATGCGCATGTTCAAGCTGCTCGTCGACATGGGCTACAAGGACATCGAGGTCGGTTTCCCCTCGGCGTCCGACACCGACTTCAACTTCGTGCGTGAACTCATCGACGGCGGGCACATCCCGGACGACGTGACGATCCAGGTGCTGACGCAGTGCCGCGACCACCTCATCGAGAAGACGTTCGACGCCATCAAGGGTGCTCCGCAGGCGATCGTGCACTTCTACAACTCGACGTCGGTGCTGCAGCGCCGGGTCGTGTTCAACCTCGACCAGGACGGCATCGTCGACATCGCGCTGCAGGGCGCGCGCCTGTGCAAGAAGCTCGAGGAGACGATCCCCGAGACGAAGGTGTACTACGAGTACTCGCCGGAGTCCTACACGGGCACCGAGCTGGAGTTCGCGGCGCGCATCTGCAACGAGGTCATCGACGTCATCGACCCGACGCCGGACCACAAGATGATCATCAACCTGCCGGCGACGGTGGAGATGGCGACGCCGAACGTCTACGCCGACTCGATCGAGTGGATGTCGCGCAACCTCAACCGCCGCGAATCGGTCATCCTGTCGCTGCACCCGCACAACGACCGGGGCGAGGGCGTCGCGGCGGCCGAGCTGGGTTACATGGCCGGCGCCGACCGCATCGAGGGCTGCCTGTTCGGCAACGGTGAGCGCACCGGCAACGTGTGCCTCGTGACGCTGGGCCTCAACCTCTTCGGCCAGGGCGTCGATCCCCAGATCGACTTCTCCGACATCCAGACGATCCGGTCGACGGTCGAGTACTGCAACCAGATGCCGGTGCCCGAGCGCCACCCCTACGGCGGTGACCTCGTCTTCACGGCTTTCTCCGGCTCGCACCAGGACGCCATCAAGAAGGGCTTCGACGACATGGATCGTCAGTCCAAGGAGACAGGCAAGCCGATCAACGAGCTCGTCTGGGGCGTGCCGTACCTGCCGGTCGACCCGCACGACGTGGGCCGCTCGTACGAGGCGGTCGTGCGCGTCAACAGCCAGTCGGGCAAGGGCGGCGTCGCGTACCTGCTCAAGAGCGAGCACAACCTCGACCTGCCGCGTCGTCTGCAGATCGAGTTCGCGGGCGTCGTCCAGAAGTGGACGGACTCCGCGGGTGGCGAGGTGACGCCGCAATGGCTGTGGGAGACGTTCTCCGACGAGTACCTGCCGGGTACGGGCACGGGTGACTCCGCGTGGGGCCGCTTCTCGCCGGTCGGTCACTCGCTCGAGTCGACGGACGACGGCCAGGACCACATCGTCGCGCGCCTCACGGACGCGGGGGAGCCGCTCACGATCACGGGTACCGGTAACGGCCCGATCGACGCGTTCTTCGACGCGCTAAGCAGCATCGACGTCGACGTGCGCCTGCTCGACTACTCGGAGCACACGTTGAGCTCGGGCGAGGCGTCGCGCGCTGCGGCGTACGTCGAGGTGGCCATCGGCGACCGCGTGCTGTGGGGCGTCGGCATCCACGAGTCGACGGTCAAGGCCTCGCTCATGGCGATCCTGTCGGCGGTCAACCGCGCGGAGCGTGACGCTGCGAAGGTGAACGCCTGAGCGGTCGTGTGATCGCGCAAGTGCGCATCAGCGCACGATTGACGGCATAATCATGTGGGCGGGTGGAACCCAGTAACCGGGGAAGGTACTGGGCTCCACCCGCTTCGTCATGTCTGTCGGCGGCCCGTCGTGTGTCGCAGGAGACCGGCGCTGGGCGGGGGAGCCTGCCGTGAGGCCGGGGGCCGGTTCGAGATCAGGGACGACGTTCGCGCGTCTGCAGTTCGGTGGCAACACGCAGGAGTTCGCGCAGGGCGTCGAGGTAGTCGTTGAGGGCGTCCCAGGGGTAGTCCTCGCCGGTGACGGCCAGGTTGGGGGCGTCCTCGTCGTCACGATCGGCGCTCCAGGCGCCGCGGTAGTACGCGTCGAACTCGCTGAAGCGGGCGTCCATCGTGCGCAGCCCGCTCGTGAACCGGGCGATGCGCGCGGTGTCGTGCTCGACGGCGTCGAGGGTGCTCTGATCGCGACCAGTCTTCAGAGGCTCACTCGCTGAACTGTTCGTTGCGTCGGTGCTCACGCGTCACGCTCCTGGGTGTGCAGGTCGGCGGCGGTGCGCACGAGGTGACGCAGCGCATTGCTGCGGGCCGTCGCGATGTCCCACGGGTAGTCGTCGCTGATGACGGGCATCGAGACCGCGCCCGGGTCGTCCGGGTTCTCGCTCCACGTCTCGTGGTGGGCGGCGTCGACGGCGTCGAAGCGCTCGCCCATGGCGGGCAGGTCGCGCGTGAGCGCGCGGATGGCCTCGGTGTCGGCGATGACGGCGTCCATGAGCTCCTGGCCCCGGATCAGTCTCTGTGCAGCGTCCATGCGTGGACTCTATGCGGCGACGCTGGACGTTCGCCCAGCACGAGTGGCTTCAGCGGACGTTGTACGGCCTGAACTGGATGCTGATGCGCGGGCCGACGGGCTTGGTCGTCTTCGGCACCGCGTGTTCCCAGGTCCTCTGGCAGCTGCCGCCCATGACGAGCAGGTCGCCGTGCCCGATCTGGAAGCGCAGGCTGTTGCCGCCTCCGACGGGACGCAGCGCAAGGGTGCGCGGTGAGCCGATCGAGACGATGGCGATCATCGTGTCCTGCGTGCTCGAGCGGCCCTCCTTGTCGCCGTGCCACGCGACAGAGTCTCGGCCGTCGCGGTACAGGCACATTCCTGCCGTGGTGAAGGGCTCCCCGAGTTCCGGGAAGTAGTGCCGACTCAGGGCGTCCTGCGCTTCGCGCATCACCGGGTCGGGCCACGTCTCGTCGCTGCGGTAGAAGCGCAGGAGGCGTGGCGTCTCCACTTCCTTCTCCCACATGACGCGACGTTCACCCTGCCAGTCGACTCCGGCGCTACCGCCGAGATTGAGGCGCGTGAACAGTTCGTCAGCGCCGGTGATGAAGCCCGGGCGCAGATCGACCCACGCACCACGCGACAACTCGGTGCGACGTACGGCGCCGGCGAGCGGGCGGACGCCGACCTCGTCGACCTGGTCGAGCAGTGAACCCTGTAAACCTCCGAACATGCGTTCGATTATGGCATGGGAGAGCTGCGACGGAGGTCAGCTGGTGAGGTTTGCTGCGGATGGTGACGTTGCAACGTCACCAACCGCAGCAAACCTCACCAGCTGGAGCACTGAACGCCGAGCGTCTTCAACACGTCCGAGCGTCCCTGGATCAATCCCGAGCAAGCTCCCGACGAAGCCTCCGCCGATCACCTGCGCGAGGTTGTGGGGCGCTGCCCGTCCGGGGCCCTGCACATCGAGGAGCACTGAGCGCGCACCTGGTGGCCGCTAGGTGGTGGGGGGGGGGGGGGGGGGGGGGGGGGGGGGCGCCGCCCCCCCCCCCCCCCCCCCCCCCCCCCCCCCCCCCCCCCCCCCCCCCCCCCCCCCCCCCCCCCCCCCCCCCCCCCCCCCCCCCCCCCCCCCCCCCCCCCCCCCCCCCCCCCACACTCTCCTCGGGGGGGGGGGGGGGCCTTTTTTAATATCCGCCCGGGGCCCCCCCCCCCCGCGGGGGCCCCCCCCCGCGTCGCTCGTTGGGGCGCGCATGGCCCGACGGGGCCGATCCGGATTGGCCGCCCGACATCTCTTGCGCCTCAACCCTTCCCCCGTCACCGAAGATCCGTAGCCTTCAGGTATGGGGAGAACGACACGCAGCATCATCATGTCCACGGCCGTCCTCGCACTGACGGTCGCCTGCACTTCGGGCGACGGCGCGGATACCGCTCGCTCCGGTGACGGCACGAACACATCATCGGAGACGAACACCTCGGCGTCATCGTCGAGCGCGGGCCTGACGCACGGCGAGGTCGTCCACGTCGGCGGCTCGGGCGACATCCTCGTCCACACGCCGGTGCGTGATCGAGCCAAGGCCAACGCGGGCGGCTCAGGGTACGACTTCGACCCGATGTTCGCCGCCGTGAAGAAGCCGATCAGCGAGCTCGACCTCGCGCTCTGTCACATGGAAACGCCGCTCTCGACCGACAACACCAACCTGTCCGTCCCGGCCACGCTGTCGTTCAACGTGCCGCACGAGGTCGCGGGTTCGCTCAAGCGCGCCGGGTTCGACGGGTGCGACCGCGTCGGCAACCACGTCGTCGACCGCGGCCTCGCCGGCGTCGCGTCGACGAAGAAGGTTCTCGACGACGCGGGGCTGAAGAACCAGGGGCCCTCGCCCCATACGACGGACACCCAGAAGCCGGTGATCCACGACGTCAAGGGCCTCAAGGTGGCTCATCTCGCGTACTCGTACACGACGGGCAACGAGGCAGCGTCCAACACGAACGTGCCGCCGGACATGCCCTGGTTCAAGTACTGGCAGTTCCCGATCGTCAAGGCCGAAGGCATCCGCGCAGACGCCCGCAAGGCAAAGGCGGCAGGCGCGGACGCCGTCGTGCTGAGCATGCACTGGGGGCCGGAGTACAGCTCCGAGGCGAGCCCTGAGCAGCGGGAGCTGGCGAAGAAGCTCCTCGACTCCCCCGATGTCGACCTCATCCTCGGCACGCATGTTCACGTCGCCCAACCCTGCGAGAAGATCAACGGCAAGTACGTCGTCTACGGCATGGGCAACTTCATCAGCAACCAGAGCCACGACCAGAACCCGGACCTCAAGCCCGCGACCCAGGACGGCATGATCGTCGACGTCGCCTTCAGCCGCGGCTCGGACGGCAGGCTCGCGCAGAAGCTCACCTACCAGCCCACGCACGTCCACCTCGGCGACTACGAGATCCAGCTCGCCACGCCGACGCAGAACGCCGAGGCGTACAAGCGCGTCACGTCGACGATGTCGGCCCTGCCGAGCTGTGACGCGAAGCCCGCGAGCTGAGCCGGCAGGTCACCGGGGCCAGATCCTTACCCACGCTATGGAATGCACCGACGGCGAGCACCCGCTCGCCTTACATTGAGCGGGTGAGCAGCGCCGACCACCGCGAACCCGAGATCACCGCGAGACACTCGCGGCTGGCGATCACCGGTGTCGGCGTGCTCGGGACGCTCGGCGTCGCTCTCGTCTCGATCAACCTGCGCCCCGGGGCCGCCTCCGTCGGACCGGTCCTCGAGGAGGTGCGTGACGACGTCGGGCTCAGCGCCACCGTCGCGGGGCTCATGACGGCTCTGCCCTGCCTGTGCTTCGGCCTCGTCGGCGCGCTCGCCGTCACGCTGGCCAAGCGCATCGGCGTGACGGCGGGTGTCGCTGCGGGCCTCGTCGCCATCACGACCGGCCTCCTTCTGCGTTCCCTCACGGGCAACGGCGTCGGTTTCCTCCTGTTGTCGACGCTCGCGCTCGCCGGCATGGCCCTCGGCAACATCCTCGCGCCGGCCTGGATCAAGCGGCATTCGAGCGACGGCGGCACCCGCGGCATGACGATCTACAGCACCGGCCTGGCGATCGGCGGCTCGCTCGGCTCGCTTTTCGCCGCGCCCGTCGCCCAGAGCGCGCCCGGCGGGTGGCGAGGATCCCTGGCGCTGTGGGGCCTCGTCGCGGGCATCGCCGTCATCCCCTGGCTGGCCCTGACCGGGCGCGAGCGACGAACGTTCGCCCATCACACCGTGCCGCCGGCGGCGCCCCCGGTCCGCCTGCGAGCCTCGCGCACCGCCGTCTTGATGTGCGTGTACTTCGGGATGCAGTCGATGAATGCCTACGTCCAGTTCGGGTGGCTTCCGCAGGTGTGGCGTGACGCCGGCCTGTCGAACGTCGAAGCGGGATCCTGGCTCGCGCTCATCGCCTCGCTCGGCATTTTCGGCGGGCTCATCATGCCCAGCGTCGTCAACCGACGTGGACTCATGACGGTGATGGTGCTCGTTCTCGGCGCGCTCCTGTTGGGCGGCTACTTCGGGCTGCTCCTCGCACCGGCCAGCACCCCGTGGCTGTGGGCGCTCATGCTCGGCATCTCCGGGTGGAGCTTCCCCGGTGCCATCGCCATGATCACCGCACGCACCCGCAATCCGCGCATCACCGCCCAGGTGAGCGGCTTCGTCCAGCCCATCGGGTACGTCATCGCCGGCGTCGGGCCCGTGGCTGTGGGAATCGTGCACGAACTCGTCGGCGGATGGACCCTCGTCCTGCTGCTCCTCATGGGGACCGGCGTCATCATGACCGCCGCCGGACTGGTGCTCGCCCGTTCGGGATACGTCGACGACGAGCTCGCCTGAGTCTCTGCGGCCGACGTGGGTCCACGCCGATGGCGGGTCAGGCGCCCGTGCGTCGCCGCCTGCTCGGGACGCCCGCACGCAGGTGGGCGTAGGCGTCATCGGCGAGGACGACGGCATGCGTGCGACGCCGCGAGCGCCACATCATCGCGAGGCCGAAGGCCCAGACGAGATACTGCACGCTCATCGCTGCGCGGAAGGAGCCCGCGTCGTAGGTAGCCGGGCCGCCCGGGGCGACGTGGTCGAGCACGACCCCGATGAGCAGGATGCACGTCACGGAGGCGACGTATCCCCCGACGTTGACGATGCCGTTGGCACTGCCGAGGCGGGTGGGCGCGTTGAAGGAGCGGGCCATGTCGAAGCCGACCATGGAGCCCGGCCCGCCGAGCGACACGGCGATGCACAGCAGGACGAGCAGCCACAGCGGCGCCCGCCCGGGCCACGCGAGCACGACGCTCCACAGCGCGATGATGACGCCGATGAGCGTCATGACGACGACCGAGCGACGGTGTGGCATCCGCGCCGTGTACATGCCCAGCACCGGACTCGCCACGATGATCGTCACGACCATGAGGGACCGCAATGTGCTCGCCGTCGCCTCGGACAGGCCCTGACCCTTCGTGAGGAACGGGAAACCCCACAGGAGGACGAACACGTTCATCGCGAACTGTGCGGTGAAGTGGGTCCACAGGCCCAGGCGTGTGCCCGGCTCGCGCCAGACCTCGCCGAGCACCCGGGCAACCGCCCGCAGCCTGACGGTGTCGCGCCGTTTGTCGAGGTTCGGGCTGTCGACGACGACGAACCACATGACGAGGCCGAGCACGAGACCCAGGGCAGCGGCGATGAGGTAGGTCGTCTCCCACCCCAGCGCGTGGAGCGCCGCGGCGAGCGGACCCGCCGCGAGCAACGCACCGATCTGGCCGGCGAAACCGGTGATCTGGGTGACGAGCGGCGCTCGCATCGGCGGGAACCACAGCGCGGCGATGCGCAGGACGCAGACGAAGATCATCGCGTCGCCCATGCCGACGAGGACGCGGGCGCCCAACCCTGCCGCGAAGGTGTGAGCGAAGGCGAACCAGGCCTGCCCGGCCGTCATCGTCAGGGCACCGGCGGCCAGGAGGATGCGTGAGCCGTACTGGTCGAGCGCGGCCCCGACGGGCACCTGCATCGCCGCGTAGACGAGCAGTTGGACCATGGCGAAGGTCGCGAGCTGCGAGGAGCTGATGCCGAACCGCTCGGCCGCCATGATGCCCGCCACCCCGAGCGATGTGCGGTGGAAGACAGCGAGCACATAGACGGCGACCGCCGCTCCCCAGATCGCCCACGCGCGTCGGCCGCCGAGCGGTGCGAGGAGGCGGGGTTCGGGGGCGGGTGCGGGCGTGCTCGTCATGACGCCTCTACTTTAGTTCGCCTTCCGATATTCTCGCGTCAGTGTCTCAGCGCACCCGATGCGCCCGCACGCGGTGGATCGGGTGGAACGAGGCCACCCCGCGTGTGCCCGGTTCGGCATATGCCCGACGACCGATGGGATGACGATGGCCTCCGAGCGCAGCAACGCGCCCTCCTCGACCTCCGGGGCGGCCGCCGTCGAGACGCCGAAGCAGCGTCGCGCCGCACTCGTGGCGGTGACGGCCCTGCCGATCGTCGTCGTCATCGCAGGCGCGTGGGGCTACACCCAGCCCGGCCTTTTCACGCCGCACGCCACATGGGTGCCGTACCTGCTCGGCGTCGTGATGTTCACGATGGGTCTCACGCTCACACCACACGACTTCGCCGCCGTCATGCGCCGCCCCTGGGCCGTGCTCATCGGGCTGGTGGCCCACTACGTCATCATGCCGGGAGCCGGGTGGGTCATCGCGCACGCGCTCGCGCTCTCACCGGAGCTGGCCGTGGGTCTCATCCTCGTCGGATGTGCGCCGAGCGGCACGGCGTCGAACGTCATGACGTTCCTGTCGAAGGGCGACGTCGCGCTCGGTGTGTCGGTGGCTACCGTCTCGACACTTGTGGCACCCGTCGTCACGCCTGCACTGACGGCGCTGCTCGCCGGGTCGTACCTCCACGTCGACGCAGGCTCGATGATGGTGGACATCGTCAAGACGGTGCTCGTGCCGATCGTGCTCGGCGTCGTCGTCCGTCTCGTCATCAAGGACGCCGGCGTACGCGCCATCGCTCCGGCCCTGCCGTGGGTGAGCGCCGTCGTCATCGCCTGGATCGTCGCGATCGTCGTTGCAGGAAGCGCCGGCAAGCTCGCCTCCGTCGGCGGCATCGTGTTCCTCGCGGTCGTGTTGCACAACGGCTTCGGGCTCGGCCTGGGCTACCTCGCAGCGCGCTTCGCGGGCCTCGACGCGAAGGCCCGCCGCGCGCTCGCCTTCGAGGTGGGCATGCAGAACTCCGGCCTTGCCGCGACGCTGGCGAAGGTGCACTTCTCCCCGCTCGCCGCGCTGCCGTCGGCCGTGTTCTCCGTGTGGCACAACGTCTCGGGCGCCGTGCTCGCCGCGTGGTTCGCGCGCCGGCCGGTGCGCGACTGAGCACCCCGACCGTGATGTGAGTCGTGACTCGTTCTGTGAGCTGCGCTGGTCACCGGACGGACCGGAGCTCACACACCGGGCCATGGCCGACGTGATTCACCTCATGTGTACTCGTCCGTAACCCATACCGGCTTTGGCAAGGTGCCGAGCATGAGCGAGAACGTTGCCACCACCCGCTATCGCCAGGCCCGGGACGAGCTGCTGGCCCTTCGCGGCAAGCACGACGAAGCCGTCGCCTCGTTCACGTGGCCCGACCTGGGTGAGCGCTTCAACTGGGCGCACGACTGGTTCGACGTCATCGCGCGCGGCAACGACGCGAAGGCGCTCGTCATCGTCGAGGAGGACGGCTCCTCGCAGGAGGCGACGTTCGACGAGATGGCGCGCCGCTCCGATGCCATCGGGACGTGGCTCGCCGAACGAGGCGTACGCCGGGGCGACCCCGTCGTCGTCATGCTCGCCAACCAGGTCGAGCTGTGGGACGTCATGCTCGCCGCGATGAAGCTGGGCGCCATCATCATGCCGACAACGACGGCCGTCGGGCCGAGCGATCTCGTCGACCGCATCGAGCGCGGCGGCGTCAAGCACGTCATCGCGAACGCTGCGGACACCGGCAAGTTCTCCTCCGTGCCCGGCACGTACACGCGCATCTCCGTCGGCGAGAGCGACGGCTGGCAGGACATGCGCGCCGCCTACGCGAACGTCGAGGGCGCCACCCCGCTCGAGCACCCGGGCACCGCGCCGAGCGACCCGCTGCTCTACTACTTCACGTCCGGCACGACGAGCCGGCCGAAGCTCGTCGAGCACACGCAGTCGTCGTACCCGCTGGGTCACCTGTCGACGATGTACTGGCTCGGTCTCGAACCGGGCGACGTGCACCTCAACATCTCCAGTCCGGGGTGGGCCAAGCACGCGTGGTCGTGCTTCTTCGCGCCGTGGATCGCGGAGGCGACGATCTTCGTCTACAACTACACGCGCTTCTCCCCCGGCGCCCTGCTGGAGCAGCTGCGCAGCCGCGAGGTGACGACGTTCTGCGCGCCTCCCACGGTGTGGCGCATGCTCATCAACGCCGACCTCTCGGGCGGCAAGGGATCGCTGCGCGAACTCATCGGCGCGGGCGAGCCGCTCAACCCGGAGGTCATCTCCCGCGTCGAGAAGGCGTGGGGTCTCACGATCCGCGACGGCTACGGCCAGACCGAGATGACGGCGTCCGTCGGCAACACCCCCGGCTCCACGGTGAAGCCGGGGTCCATGGGCCGGGCGCTGCCGGGCATCCCGGTCGTCATCGTCGACCCGATGACGGGTGAGCGCGTCGAGGGCGCCGGCGAGGGCGAGATCTGCCTCGACCTGTCCGACCGGCCGCTCTCGCTCATGACCGGCTACCTCGGCGACGAGAAGCGCAACGCCGAGGCATTGGAGGGCGGTTTTTATCACACGGGTGACGTGGCGACGATCGACGACGAGGGCTACATCAGCTACGTCGGGCGCACCGACGACGTGTTCAAGGCGAGCGACTACAAGATCAGCCCGTTCGAGTTGGAGTCGGTGCTCATCGAACACCCGGCCGTGGCCGAGGCAGCCATCGCGCCGGCCCCCGACGCCGTCCGCCTCGCCGTACCGAAGGCTTACCTCGTCCTCGTCGACGGGCAGGAGGGTGACGAGGCGACGGCGGAGAGCATCTTCGCGTTCGCCCGCGAGCGCCTGGCGCCGTGGCAACGCGTGCGTCGCCTCGAGTTCGCCGAACTGCCGAAGACGATCTCGGGCAAGATCCGACGCGTCGAACTACGCGGCCGCGAGAACGAGCTGGCCGACGCCCACGAGCGGCCCGAGGGCGAGTTCCGCGACGAGGACTTCCCCAGCCTGCGCGGCTGACGGCGCTGCGGCGACCCTTCCCCCGGGCCACGGATGACGGCTCGGGGAAGGGTCGCTTTATGCCCGGCGCCGACTGAGGTGCCAACGCGCCACATGACGAGACCCATCACACACAAATCGCACTATCCGCCGAACGAAACGTTCGCTAAAGTGAACACATGGCCTACCTGAGCGAACGCGTCGGAGCGCAGATCAAGCTGCGCCGCGAGCAGCGAGGGTTCTCCCTCACCGAGCTCGCGCGACGAGCTGATCTCGGCAAGGGCACCCTGTCGAATCTCGAGGCGGGGCGCGGCAACCCGACGCTCGATACGCTCGACGCCCTGGCGCGAGCCCTCGGCATCCCGCTCACCGACCTGCTCACGGTTCAGCCCACCGGCCAGGCCACCGTCGTGCGCGCCGAACCCGCACCACACGACGAGTTCACCCGTCAGTTCCTCGCGCGCGTCGGCGGAGGCCGCAGCCTCGAGATCTGGCGTCTGCACATGCCGCCCGGCGACGTCTTCGACGGCGTTCCGCACACTCCCGGCACGGTCGAACACATCATCCTCGTGAGCGGCTCGCTGCGGGCCGGCCCCACGGACGCCCCCGTTGATCTGGAGCCCGGCGACCTCGTCGCGTTCCCCGGGGACGCACCCCACCGCTACATCGCCGGCCCCGAGGGGGCCGACATGCACTTCGTCTTCGCCACGCCCACGCTCGGCTGATCACCCAGAAGGAGCACCCTTGTCCCTCGCCACCTGGCTCACCCTGCTGTCGGCCTGGATCGTCGCCGTCGCCTCCCCCGGGCCCGACTTCCTCGCCGTCATGCGCACCTCGGCAACCTCGGGTCGCCGGAAAGGGCTGTTCGTCGCCGCCGGCGTGACGACCGGCATCGCCCTGTGGGTCGTGCTCGCCCTCACCGGCCTCGCCGTGGTCTTCGCCCAGTACGAGGCCGCCTACAAGGTGGTGCGTTACCTCGGCGCGGCGTTCCTCATCGGGTACGGCCTGCGCATCCTGTGGAGCCTGCGTCGCAGCAGCAGCAACAACGATGACGACGCAGAGGCTCCCGGAGCCAATGCGGCCGCCGCGTCAGCACCCCTCGCGACCCGCAGCGTGTGGAAGGCGTACCGCATCGGCCTCGTGACGAACGTCGCCAACCCGAAGGCCCTCGTCTTCTTCGGCGCCCTGCTCGCCTCGATCGTGCCGCACGGTTCGCCGTTGCTCGCCCAGCTCGAGGTCTTCGCCACCATCGTCGGCGTCGCGTTCGCGTGGTTCGCGAGCCTCGCGTGGATCGCGTCCGGCGAACGCGTCGCGAACGGCTATCGCCGCGCAGCCCGCCGTATCGACGGCGCGGTGGGTGGCGTGTTCACCGTCATCGGCGTCTCGCTCGCCGCGAAGGCGTGACCTTCGCCGCAGCGACGGAGGCGGTTGCCCCGACATGACGAAAGCCCCCAGGTGAGACCTGGAGGCTTTCGTGCGCTGAGCCGCTTGTCGGAATCGAACCGACGACCTTCTCATTACGAGTGAGACGCTCTGGCCGACTGAGCTAAAGCGGCACCGCTGGGCTCGGAGAATCTCCGGCAGCGAGGCTAGACATTACACGAGGACTCAGGCGAACGCGAATTGCGGGGGCCCTCCACGCGCTCGCCCACCCGTCGAACGGGTGTCGCGAAAAAAGCGTGAGGACAACCCTCAGCAGGTGGTCTTCTCCGGAAGGTTCTTACCTTCGAGCAAGTAGGAGTCGATGGCCGAGTCGACGCACTCGGAGCCGCGGCCGTAGGCCGTGTGACCGTCACCGTCGTAGCTCACGAGACGCCCGTTCTCGAGCTGCTTCTCGAGGCGTTCGCTCCACTCGTACGGTGTGGCCGGGTCGCGGGTCGTGCCGACGACAACGATCGGTCCGGAGCCCGCCGCCTTGACCGGCTTGGCCTCACCCGTGGCCTTGACCGGCCAGTCCGCGCAGATGGCGCCGGCCCAGGCGAGCTGCGAGCCCCAGGTCGGGGCGTCCTTGGCGAGCGCCTTCGATTCCTTTTCGTACGTCGCGACGCCGCCCGTCGGGGCCGGGCGGTCGAGGCAGGTGACAGCGTTGATGACCTGCATGATGTTGCCGTTGTAGGTGCCGTCGTCGTTGCGCTCGGCGTACTGCTTGCCCGAGGCGAGCAGGAGCGTCCCGTCACCGTTCATCGCCCCGCGCAACGCATCCGTCAGGCCCGGCCAGCTGGCCTCGTCGTAGAGGCCCGCGGCGATGCCGTTGACGGCCCACCCCTCGGTGAGTCGATCGATGCGCGAGTCACCCTCGGCGCGAACGGTCTTGTCGTCGAGGCCCACGAGGAACTCCTGGAGTTTCTTCTTGCCGGCCGCCGGTTCCGAACCGAGCGGGCAGTCGGATTCCTTCGTGCAGGAGGCGAGGTAGGCGTCCAGTGCCGTTTCGAATCCCTTGGCCTGTCCGGCGTTGAGCTCGGCCATCGTGAGGTCGGGTGGCAGCACGCCGTCGAGCACCATGCGCCCGACCTTCTTCGGGAACTGCTCGGCGTAGGAGGCTCCGAGGAACGTTCCGTACGACTTTCCGAGGTAGTCGAGCTTGTCCTCGCCGAGGGCCGCGCGCAGAACGTCCATGTCCTTGGCCGCTTCCTCGGTGGAGACGTGGCCGAGCAGCGGGCCAGCGTTCTTCTTGCAGGCGTCGGCGAAGGACTTGTCGGCGGCGAGCAGTTCCTTCTGTTCTGCCGCGTTGTCGGGTGACGGATCGGCACCGAGAAGATCGTCGAGCTCGGCGTCGCCGACGCACGTGATGGCCGCCGAACGTTGAACGCCTCGCGGGTCGAAGCCCACGACGTCGAAGCTCTCGCGCACGCCCGAACTGACGATGCTGTCGGCGGCCGCGGCATAGTCGACACCCGAGGCGCCGGGTCCACCCGGGTTGACGACGAGCGACCCCTTCTTCGTGCCGGTGGCTTTCTGGCGGTTGACCGCGATCTCGATCGTGGCACCGTTCGGCTTGGCGTAGTCGATGGGCACGCGCAGCTTCGCGCACTCACCCTCGTCGCACTCTTCCCACTCGAGCTTCTGGGAGTAGAACGACTGCAGACCCGACGGAGCGGGCCCGGCCTTCGATGCCGACGTGGTGGCACTGCCCGCCCCGGTTGCCTCGGAGTGCGACGACGACGAGCTGCAGCCGGCCACCAGCGTCAGTGCAGCAGCCGCCGCGAGGGCCGTGCGCAGTGAGCGGGGGGTGGCGCGTCGGGTCATGGGGTCTCCTCGGGGCGTCACAGGGGAAGTTCGAGCGCGATGCACATGGCTTCGAGCGCGAGCAGAGGCGGCACGTTGGCGGCGATGCGTTCGCGTGCGGTGGCGATGGCGTCGAGGGCGAGCAGCAGTTGCTCGGGTGTCAGCGCCCGCGCGAGCTGTTCGACCTCACCGACGATGTCGGCGTTGACGAGGTCGACCGGCTTGCCCCAGCGCACGACCATGGCGTCGCGGTACATCGAGGCGAGGTCGATGAGGGCACGGTCGACGACGTCACGCGCGAATCGCGTGGCCCGCGTCTTCTGCTCCTTCTCGAGCTGATTGATCGCCGAACGCACGTGCGGGGGTTGGGTTCTCGCCGACGTGTCGGCGCCCAACTGCTCGAGCAGCTTGGCTTTCTCCTGGGCGTTGCGCTCCCCCGACGACGCGCCGGATTCGTCCTCGGCGATCGACGCGAGGTCGGCGGCGGCCTTGAGTGCGTCACCGAGCCCGCGGATGGACAGGGCGAGCAGGAGGGTCTCCCGTCGGCGGATCCGAGCGCCTTCGTCACGCGCGAGTCGGCGAGCGATGCCGATGTGCGACTGCGCGGCGCGGGCCGCGTACGTGGCCATGGCCACGTCGACTCCGTCGCGGCGCACGAGAAGTTCGGCCACGGCTTCGACCGGAGGGATGCGCAGGCGCACGTGACGAGACCGGCTGCGGAGCGTGACGATGATGTCCTCGACGCTCGGCGCACACAGCAGCCAGACGGTGCGCGGCACAGGCTCCTCGAGGGCCTTGAGCAGGGCGTCGGCGGCGCGTTCGGTGAGGCGGTCGGCGTCCTCGATGACGATGACGCGCCAGCGCCCCACCGACGGCGACGACTGTGCCGCGAGCGCCAGATCGCGGGCCTCGCGGACCTGGATCGTCAGACCCTTCGTCGAGACGATCTGGACGTCGGCGTGAGAACCGTCGAACGTGGTGCGGCATTCGCGGCACTCACCACACCCGCCCTGTGGGCACTCGAGCGCGGCGGCGAACGCGCGGGCCGCGTTGGAGCGCCCCGAGCCGGGCGGGCCGGTGAGGAGCCACGCGTGCGTCATGCGGCGGGGGTCGGCGATAGCCTCCGAGAGCGTGCGGACGGCATCGTCCTGGCCGACGAGATCGCGCCACACGCCTTCGCCGATGCCCGGAACGGAGCGCACCTCGGGCGCCTGCACGCTCATCGACGCGCCGCCAAGGTCTGTTCGAGTCGGGTGCGAACCGCAGCTGCGATGTCCTCACGCGGCAGCGAAGCGTCGAGGACGAGGTAACGCTCCCCGTCGCGAGCGGCGAGTGCGAGGAAGTGTTCGCGCACGCGCGCGTGAAAGTCGTCGGCTTCACGTTCGAGCCGGTCTTCGCCGCCGCGGCCACCACGGCGGGCGCGGCCGTCAGCCGGGTCGACGTCGAGCAGCACCGTGAGCTCGGGCGTGAGGCCCGTGGTCGCCCAGCGTGAGATGGACTCGATGTCGGCGGCGTCGAGCGCGCGGCCCGCGCCCTGGTAGGCGATGGACGAGTCGATGTAGCGATCCTGCAGGACGACGTCGCCGCGTTCGAGCGCCGGGCGCACGAGTGTCTCGACGTGGTGAGCCCGATCGGCCGCGTAGAGCAGCGCCTCGGCGCGGGGCGCGACGTGGTCGCCGTGGAGGATGAGCTGCCGGATCGCGACTCCGAGTTCGGTGCCGCCCGGCTCGCGCGTCGTGACGACGGCGTGGCCCTGCTCCTCGAGCCAGGCCTGGGCGAGCGCGATCTGCGTCGTCTTGCCGGCGCCGTCGCCGCCTTCGAACGTGACGAAAAGACCTGCGCGTGCGCTGCCACTGACACCATCGCGGGCCGCGCCGGGCACGGGGGCGAGCAGTTCCTCGTCACGCACGTCGTCAGCCATGCGCACACCCTACCGAGGCGCACCGACAACGCCGGATCGCCGCTCGGTCGCGGCGGCCCGACGCGTCAGGACACAACGCGCCTGACCGCCTCGTCGGCACCTCAACCACCCCGATTCGGGACGCAAGGTGCCGCCGCGCCCCGCCCGCACCCGACGCCTGCGGAGGTCCGCCCTCACCCCGCGCCCGAGAAATTCACGAACCGCAGTTCTCGTCCACACCCCGCTTGGCGCAGTAGACCGTGATCACCGAGGTGACGTACGGCGCGAGGTCGGGCTCGACGTCGTCGTAGGTCTTCGCGAACCGCGGGTCAGCGCTGAACATCTCACCCATGCCGCGCAGCATCGGCAGCGGGACGTCGTTGAACCACGTCTCGATGTGGTCGCGGTGCGCCTGGACCGCGGCGTCCGCCTGCTCGGAGCCCGGTTCCGCGCCGTCACGCTTGGCCTGCGCGAACCGCTCCATGACGGCGTCGCCCTCGGCCTTGATGCGAACCCACTGTTCCTTCGTGTACGACTTCGCGCGGCGCTGCGACTCCTTGTACGCGTCGGTCTCGCCCCAGCGGGCCTCGGCTTCCGCGTCGTAGTTCTCGTCGTAGCCGGTGCCGAAGATCTCCTTCATCTCGCCTTCGGTGATGGCGTAGTCACTCATCGGTTCCTCCCTCGTCAGTGCGGTGTCGATGGCCCGCACGAGCCCGTTCAGCTCGTCGAGCCTGGCGATGACCGCCTCCCTGCGTCGGCGAAGCTGCTCGGTGAGCGCATCGTCGTCCGCCAACACGGCGCCGATGTCCGCCAGTGGCATCTCGAGACGCCGCAGCAAAACGACGCGGGCGAGACGTTGCACGTCGCCCGGCGAGTACAGCCGGTAGTCGGCCCAACTGCGCTCGCTCGGCGTGACGAGGCCGATCGCGTCGTAGTGGTGCAGGGTGCGCACCGTGATGCCGAAGCGTTCGGCCACTTGGCCCACCGTCAACAGGTCGTCGGTCATGTCACCACCCCACCGCCTCACGCAGCGTGAGGGTCAAACACGGGCGCGGAAAGTCACTGCGCGTAGCCGATCTCGGCGTCCTCGGCCTGCTCGTCGAGGCCGTAGACCGACCCCCGGTAGCTGGGAGGCGTCACGCCGGTCGCGGCATCGCGCCGCAGGAGTGGCTTGGCGATGGCGTGAAGAAAGATCGGTGCGAGCACGAAGAACCACAGCATGATGCTGCCGATCGTTCCGATGACACCGAACATGAGGGCCGCGGACCACGCGCCGTCCCGGAGGCCGAGACGAACCACCGACACGAGCGTCCAGACGACGGGACTCAGCGCGCACCACAGCTGGCACGCCGTGACACGGTCGCCGAGCGACAACCCGGCCGAACGCCGAAGCGCCACCAGCGCCAGGCCCGTTGCGGCGAGGGCATGCACGCCGACGATCCAGGCCGCAGCGATGAAGACCGCCCCGGCGCTCCAGCCGTCACCCGACGGGCCGTCGCCGAACGCCCCCGCTCGCCCCGCCAGGAGGACGACGAGGAGCCACAGCACCCCGACGACGCTGCTCGCCGCCACGGTGCCGACACCGATGGCGGCCGCCTTCGTCAGGTCGGCACTCAGCGGCGCCGTGCGATCAGTCTGCTGCTCGGTCTTAGTTCCCGTTCCCACGGCGACATTGTTCACCGTCGACGAAGGCCGAACGAGTGCGTTTCCACAACGGTTCGGTGACGAACAGCCGCCGCGGCTCGTTCAGACACGCACGTCGGAGGGGACGCCACCGTCCACCCCGGGCGCAGCCGAGCCATCCGACCGGACGCTCAGGGGCCTGCTGTCGCCCCGGTTGTCTGGGGAGATGACGGGTCGGCACCGGGTTCCTCCTGCGTGACGGGGTGACGACACAGCGATCCCCGGACCACCAACGCGACGACGAGCGGTGCGAGGGTGACGCACCACATCGCCACCCCAGCAGCACTCATTCCGATCCCGAGACCGATCGCCGTGAGGCCTCCTCCGTCTGACGATCCGGTCGTGAGCCACCCGGTGAACACGAGCGCGCAGATGACCGGGCTCGCCGCCGTCCAGAGCACCATCGACAGCACGCGTCCGCCCGCGCTCGCACCGCGGGTGGAGCGGAGCGACACGAATCCGAGAACCCACGCCACCAGTGCGCAAGGCACGGCGACCCACAGCGCCGAGCGGGCGAGTTCACCCCCGGAAAAGCGCCCGTCAGCCTGAGTGCCGAGGCCGAAGTCCGAGCCGAGGGTGAAGCCCACGACCGTCACGGCCACGACGCCCCACCCGGCCGCAGCGACGGCAGCCACTCCGGCGAGCAGAAGATCGGCCCTGCGCGTGGCGCCCGCCGTCTCGGTTCGTTCCCCGGTGTCCATGCGCCTCGTTCTGTCACATCTGCCTGTGCGGTGCCCGAATGTGCCACGGTGAACGCATGGCACACGTCCTGCTCCTGCACTCCGCACTCGGCTTGCGCCCGGCCGTCCACGAGTTCGCTGCCGACCTGCGCGACCTCGGGCACACCGTCGAGACTCCCGATTACTACGACGGCCACGTCTTCGACTCCGAACGCGACGGCATTGCCTACCGCGACGAGGTCGGTGTTCCCACGCTGATGAAGCGCGCAAAGGGCTACCTCGACGGGCTGCCTGAGGACGCCGTTCTCGGCGGCTTCTCCCTCGGCGCGTTCTTCGCACAGGCTTTCGCCGCGAAACGGCCCGACGCCCGCGCCGCTCTCCTCCTGCACAGCGTGGCCCCACCCCAGGGCGAGTGGAACGGTGTGCCGGTGCAGGTGCACCGCTACGCCGAGGACCACTGGATCGACGAACCCGACGTTGCGGCGCTGCGTGACGCGGTGGAGGCCTCGGGGGCGTCCTTCGAGGACATCGTTGTGCCCGGCCGCGGTCACTTGTTCACCGACGCCGGCACCCCGGACGGCGACGCTGACGCCACCCGTACCTCGCTCGAACGCATCGCCGCGCTGCTCAACGGCTGAACCTTCCGTCAGAGCGAACGAAGAGGTCGCCTCCCCGAGCGGGGAGGCGACCTCTTTTCGTCGTGACGTTCGGTTCAGGCCTTCTTGGCCGTCTTCAACGTGCTCTTGGCGGCCGTCTTCTTCGTGGCCGTCTTCGCCGTCGTCTTCTTGGCGGTCTTCTTGGTCGACTTCTTCGCTGCCTTCTTGCGCGTCGTCGGCCCCTTCGCCCGCTTCTCGGCGAGCAGCTCGAAAGCCCGCTCGGCCGTCAGGGTCTCGACGTCGTCGTCCTTGCGCAGCGTCGCGTTGGTCTCGCCGTCGGTGACGTACTCACCGAAGCGACCGTCCTTGACGACGACCGGCTTGCCCGACGCAGGGTCGGCGCCGAACTCCTTGAGCGGCGGCTTCGCAGCCGCGCGGCCACGCTGCTTCGGCTGGGCGTAGATCGCCTCGGCCTCCTCGAGCGTGATGGAGAACAGTTGCGACTCCGTCTCGAGCGAGCGGCTGTCGGTGCCCTTCTTGAGGTAGGGGCCGTACCGGCCGTTCTGCGCGGTGATCTCGACCTTCTCGGTCTTCTCCGTGCCGTCGTCAGCCGTCTTCTTCTCCTCGACGACGCCGACGACGCGCGGCAGCGAGAGCAGCTTGAGCGCGGTCTCGAGGTCGATCGTCGCGAGGTCCATGTCCTTGAACAGCGACGCCGTGCGCGGCTTCGGCTTGGCAGCCTTCTTCTTCGGCTTCTCGTCGGCGGCGGGGGCCTCGTCGGCCAGCACCTCCGTGACGTACGGGCCGTAACGACCGGCCTTCGCGACGATGTCGCGGCCCGTCTCCGGGTCCTGTCCGAGCACGCGACCGTCATCGTCGGCCGCTTCGAGCAGTTCGCGGATCTTCGCCGGCGTCATCTCGTCCGGCGCGATCTCGTCGGTGATCGACGCGCGGCGCGGCGTCGCCGACGCAGCGGCCTGCGCGTCCGCACCGTCCTTGACCTCGCCCGTGGCCGGGTCGACGCCCTCGGGCACGTCCTGCTGGACGTACGGCCCGTAACGGCCGACGCGCACGACGTAGCCCTCACCGATCGGAATGGTCGAGATGCCGCGGGCGTCGATCTCGCCGAGGTCGTCGACGAGCTGACGCAGGCCCTCGGCCGATGCGCCTTCGTCACCGAAGTAGAAGCGCGACAGCCAGCGGGCGCGCTCCTCGTCACCGCCGGCGATCCGGTCGAGGCCCTCCTCCATGGATGCGGTGAAGTCGTAGTCGACGAGGCTCGGGAAGTGCGTCTCGAGCAGGTTCGTGACGGCGAACGCGAGCCACGTCGGGATGAGCGCACTGCCGCGCGTTCGCACGTAACCGCGGTCCTGGATCGTGCCGACGGTGGCGGCGTACGTCGAGGGGCGGCCGATGCCGCGTTCCTCGAGCGCCTTGACGAGCGTGGCCTCGGTGAAACGAGCCGGCGGCGACGTCTCGTGGCCGAGCGCTTCGGCGCGCAGCACGTCGAGGGAAACGCCCTCGGAGAGCTTCGGCAGGCGACGCTCCGAGTAATCGTTGGAGTAACGGTCGGCGTCGCGCCCCTCCTCGTACGCGGCGAGGAATCCGCGGAAGGTGATGACGGTGCCGCTGGCCGAGTACTCGGCCTGCTTGGCCACGCCGGAGCTCTCGACCGGCACGGTGAGCTTCACCGAAGCCGTCGAGCCCTTGGCGTCAGCCATCTGCGAGGCGACGGTGCGCTTCCAGATGAGTTCGTAGAGCGCGAACTCGGTGCCGCGCAGCTGGCCGGCCACCTGCGCCGGCGTGCGGAAGCGGTCACCCGCGGGACGGATCGCCTCGTGGGCTTCCTGCGCGTTCTTTGCCTTGCCCGCGTAGCGACGCGGCGCGTCCGGCACGTACTCGGCGCCGTAAAGGTCGCGTGCCTGCTGGCGCGCAGCGCTGATGGCCGACTCCGACAGCGTCACCGAGTCGGTACGCATATAGGTGATGTAGCCGTTCTCGTAGAGGCGCTGCGCGACACGCATCGTGTCCTTCGAGCCGAGGCGCAGCTTGCGGCTCGCCTCCTGCTGCAGCGTCGAGGTGATGAACGGCGCGCTCGGCTTGCGCGAGTACGGCTTCTCGCTGACGGCGGAAACGCTCGCGTGCGACGAACGCGTCGACTCTGCGATCTTCTCGGCGGCAGCGCCGTCGAGGTGGCGCACGCCCTTGCTCTTGAGCACACCGTCGTCACCGAAGTCGCGGCCGGAGGCCACGCGCTCGCCGTCGACGGAGCTGAGCTTGGCGACGAACGACTGGCCGGCCTTCGCCTCGAACTCGCCCTCGACGTCCCAGTAGGACGCTGCGCGGAAGGCCATGCGCTCGCGCTCACGCTCGACGACCATGCGCGTCGCGACCGACTGCACACGACCGGCCGACAGCCCGCGGCGCACCTTGCGCCACAGCACCGGCGAGACCTCGTAGCCGTAGAGGCGGTCGAGGATGCGGCGCGTCTCCTGCGCGTTGACCATCTGCATGTCGAGGTCGCGCGTGTTGTTCGCGGCACGCTGGATGGCTTCCTTGGTGATCTCGTGGAACACCATGCGCTTGACGGGCACCTTCGGCTTCAGCGTCTCGTACAGGTGCCACGCGATGGCCTCGCCCTCGCGGTCCTCATCGGTGGCGAGGTAGAGCTCGTCGGCGTCCTTGAGGGCCCGTTTGAGCTCGGCCACCTTCTTCTTCTTGTCCGCGTCGACGACGTAGTACGCGTCGAAGCCGTTGTCGACGTCGACGGCGAACTTGCCGTACGGCCCCTTCTTCATGTCGGCCGGGAGTTCGCTCGGCGTGGGCAGATCACGAATGTGACCGACGCTGGCGTCGACGACGTACTCGTCCCCCAGGTACGCGGCGATGTTCTTGACCTTGTTCGGCGACTCGACGATGACGAGTTTGCGGCCTGACGACACGTGTTGCTCCTTTGCTGTCGATCGCGGGGCGCCGGATTCGTCGGCGCCGCCCCAGTGCGATCGCTATGACCGTACCCGACGCCTCCGAGTGCCCGAACAGGCCGATCGCCCGGACGACACGCCGTTCCCTGCCTGAGGGTGGAACAGTTGAAGGCTCAACGGTGTTGCACCGTCATGACATCGCCCGTGGCCACGCCGCCCTCCTCCGACTCACGACCGCCCGTCCTCTACCTGAGCCACGGTGCTCCCCCGCTCGCCGACGACGCGACGTGGACTCGCGAACTGGCTTCGTGGTCAGGCGCGTTCACCAAGCCGAAGCAGATCCTCATGGTGTCGGCGCACTGGGAGAACGCCCCCGTCACCGTCTCCTCGACGACCGGTGCACCCCTCGTCTACGACTTCTGGGGCTTTCCGCAGAAGTACTACGAGGTCACCTACGACGCGCCTGCGGCGCCGGAGCTCGCCGAATCCGTGGCGCGCCTCCTCGGCACGCCCGACACCCCGATCTACCAGGACACCTCGCGCGGCCTTGACCACGGCGCCTACGTGCCGCTCGTCGAGATGTTCCCAGACGCCGACGTTCCCGTCCTGCAGATGTCGATGCCGACGCTCGACCCGCGTGAGCTCTTCGAGCTCGGGCGCAAGCTCGCGCCGCTGCGTGACGAGGGCACCCTGGTCGTCGGTTCGGGGTTCACGACGCACAACCTGTCGTGGTTCAACCCCGTGGCGGATTGGCCCGCCCCCTCGCCGTCCGTCGAGTTCGACCACTGGGCTGCGGAGACGATGGCGAGCGGCGACCTCGACGCGTTGTTCGACTTCATCCACAAGGCCCCGGCTGCTCACGAGGCGCACCCGCGCACCGAGCACTGGGCACCGCTCTACGTCGCCCTCGGCGCGGCGAACCCCGACGGAGCCGCGAGCGCCACATCACGCACGAGCATCGACGGCTTCTGGCACGGGCTGAGCAAGCGGAGCTGGCAGCTCGACTGAGGTGCGGCGGGTGGGCGACGAACCTCGAACTTCCGCAAGAACATTGGGTGGCAAACCACACCCGGGGCACCCGAGAGGACGTACTGTTCTTCTCAGATGTCCAGGGGATTCAGAACTTTTTCCGAGGTGCAGGGTGAACGCCTCGAAGAAACATGGAACCGAACGCCTCTGGGCTCCGTCACAAGAGCAGTTGACACCGCCCACAAGGAGGAATCCCATGTCACTCATTCGCAAGGCACTGCCGCTCACCTTCGCTGCTGCAGTCGGCCTTTCCGGCTGCACGATGAACGTCGGTTCCGAGGGCGAGTCGAGCTCCGGCTCGTCCACTCAGTCCCAGACGTCGAGCGAGTCGCCCAGCTCGTCGGAGCAGTCGTCGGAAGAGTCGTCGGAGAGCCCCAGCTCCACCGAGAGCCCGAGCTCCGAGGAGTCGTCGGAAGAGTCGTCCGAGAGCCCCAGCTCCTCTGACAGCCCGAGCTCTGACGGCTCCTCGTCGTCGAAGCGTCTCTCGTCGAGCGAGCTCGGCAACTACGCCTCGACGAACGCCGTCCGCGCCTGCGCCATCAAGGACATTGCCTACAACGGCACGGCCCGCTTCTGCGGCTCCGACCACGAGGACATCACGGCCGATTACAAGGGTCAGCAGCTGTGGGTCACGTTGGCCACGAAGTACGAGAAGGGCGCCACGTACAGCTACACCGTCTCGAACGGTCAGCAGTCGCAGACGAAGTCGCTCCCGTCGAGCAACCTCAACGACGGAGACAGCGCCACGGTCGCCGTCTACGTCCCGATGCGCGTCTCGGGTGACTACAAGGTCACCTACAAGAAGAACGGCGCCCAGATCGCCGAGAAGTCGGTCAAGGTCTCGGTCGACTGATCACCTCAAGCACGGCCGACGGCCCCGCTCCTCACATCGAGGGGCGGGGCCGTCGCTCGTCCTGCGGGCTCTCGGCGCGGCCGGTCAGCCTTCCACGCGTTCGAGCATCCCGTTGGCGATGAGCCGGCGCAGCAACGGCAGCGTCCCGGCGATGACCTCGTCGTCCGGCACACCGACGAGTGAGGCGATGGCGACGAGCGCGGTGCGGGCGCTCATCGAGCCGTCACAGACCGACAGGAACGCCGCGAGCACGGTGTCGGCCTGGATCGAGAGGCCCAGCCCACCGCCCTGACGGATCATGATGACGCTCGGGTCGTCCGCGCCCGGCTTCGTGTGGCGCTCCTCGGTGACGTCGGGTGCGGCCCGCCACGTGCCGTCGAGGAGGTCGTCGTCGCTCGTCAGGGCCAGCCAGGAGCGGGCTCGCAGCCCGGCGTCGATCGTCGGGCCCATGGCCGATGCCACCGGGCCGCGCTCGTCCATGAGGTCGACGAAGGGATCGCGCTCGGACTCGGGCCGCTGCAGCGTCACGATGCCGAATCCGATGCTCTCGACTCCGCGTGCCGCGAAGTCGTCGAGCCATGCCGCGTACATGGCACCGTACTCGGGTGAGTTGACGCCGGCACCGCCGTCACGGGCCCACAGTTCGGCGTACTCGAACGGATCCTGAACCTCGCGCTGGACGACCCACGCGTTGAGTCCGGTGCCCTCGAGCCATTCGGTCCAAACCTGCTCGAACCCGTGGCCTTCGCGCATCTCCCAGTTACCGAGGAATTGTGCGATACCGCCGGGCTCGAGGTGATCACCCACGGAACGCACGAGGTCGCGGATGACGCCGTCACCCACAGCGCCGCCGTCGCGGTACTCGTAGCCGGGCATGCCCTCGGCGCGTGGCGTGATGACGAAGGGCGGGTTGCTCACGACGAGGTCGAAGCGGCGGCCCGCGACGGGCTCGAGCATCGAGCCGGCGAGCACTTCGAGCGGCAGGCGGTTGAGGGCGGCGTTGAAACGAACGAAGTCGAGGGCGCGCGTCGCGAGGTCGGTGGCGACGATGTGCTGCACGTGCCCCGCGAGGTGAACGGCCTGGACGCCGCAGCCAGTGCCGAGGTCGAGAGCAGCGGCCACCTCTCGGCGCGGGGTCCAACGCGCGAGCGTCGTGGACGCACCGCCGATGCCGAGCACGTGATCGGTGGCGAGGACGCTGCCCGTCGCGAGCTCCGACAGGTCGGAGGCGAGCCACCACGAGGAGTTCTCGTCGCCGTAGGGGCGCAGGTCGACGGCCGAGCGCAGCCCGGAGTCTGCCGGAACCGCGAGACCGAGACGTTCGAGTCCCTTGGCCCGTAGCGACGGGAAGGCCGCGTCGAGAGCGTCGAGGGTGTGAGTCTCGCCGAGGGTGAAGAAGCGGACCATCGTGGCCACCGGGTCGTCGCTGCCTGCGAGGGCACGACGCGCGGGAAGAGGCTGCTCCCGGTGCAACGCGGCGGACGCGCCCGGGCCGAGAAGCTCTGCGACGTGCTCGACGGTGTAATCGGCGACGACGAGGTCGTCTCTCAGCGCTTCGACGAGGTCGGTGGCTTCTGCGTCGGGGACGGGCATCCGGGAAGACATGCCCCCAGTATGGCGTTGCCGTCTCCGGTCGAACGCGGCGCGGCTCAGGCCGAGATGGCGGCGACCGACGAATCGACGTCCGTGTCGATGGCGAAGATGTTGTCGAGGCCGGTGATCTTGAAGTTGCGCAGCACGTGGGGGTTGGTGATGACGACGCGCATCTGTCCCTCGAGCAGACGGACGGCCTTGAGGCGTCCCACGAGGACGCCGAGGCCGGTGGAGTCGAGGAAGCCCACGTCACGCAGGTCGGCCACGATGTTGTGGTGCCCGGCCGCGAGTACCTTCGAGATCGCGTCACGCACCGTGGGTGCCGTGTACACGTCGACCTCACCGTCGAAGGCAACGACGACCACGTCACCTTCGCGATGCATGTTCACCTTGAGGTCCACGTGCGCGACCCTCCTGTTCGGTCGTGGTCTGGCAGGGGTGCGTCGAGCGTTAGTTTGTCATCTGGCCACCGAAAGTCAACGCCCGGCACCGCTTCTGGGCCCTGGGGAGGGACGCTCGCGATGACGTACGACGCCCGGTGCTCCCCGGATCAGATGCTCGACATCCTCGCCGGGCAGGGCACCGGGGAGTTGCGTCACGTACGTCGACGGCCCGCTCGCGAGACCGTGACGGCGCCGTGGCCGGACTCTGTTCCGGCTCTCGTGCGGTCGACTTTCGAGGGCACCGGAATCCACGAACTCTGGTCGCACCAGAGTGAGGCCATCGCTCGGGTGATGGCCGGTGAGCACGTCGTCGTCGCGACGGGCACTGCGTCGGGAAAGTCCCTCGCCTACCAGGTGCCGATGCTGTCCGCCGCCACCGGTGCGCACGACCCGGCTACCCCGTCGATGTTCGCCTCGCTGCGCGGCGCGACGAGTCTCTACCTGTCGCCGACGAAGGCGCTGGCAGCCGATCAGCGCACCCGCCTCGAAGCCTTGGCCGTGCCGGGCGCGCGCCTGGCCACCCTCGACGGTGACACGCCTCCCGACGAACGACGTTGGATCCGCGACCACGCGAACGTCATCCTCACCAACCCTGACCTGCTCCATCACTCGATGCTGCCCGCGCACGAACGGTGGTCGATGTTCTGGCGCTCGTTGCGACTCGTCGTCATCGACGAATGCCACATCTACCGAGGTGTCTTCGGGGCGCACACGGCCGGCGTGCTGCGACGGCTGCGGCGTATCGCGGCCCGCTACGGGGCCGAGCCGACGTTCGTGCTCGCCTCGGCGACAGCAGCCGACCCTGCCAGGCACGCTCGCGCGCTCACGGGGCTCGACGTCACCGCCGTCACGGACGACGGCTCGCCGCGCCCGGCGCTGACGTTCGGCCTGTGGGAGCCCGGGCCTCCGCCCGGCGCGGAGGCCGAGCACGAGGTTTCCTCAGCACTCGACGGAGCTCGTGGTTCGGATGACCCCGCCGATTCCTCAGCCGACGTCACGGACGATCTCGGCCGCCGCAGCGCCGTGGCAGAGACCGGTGACCTCTTCGGCGCGCTCGTCGGTTCCGGGGTACAGACGCTCGCCTTCGCGCGCTCGCGGGTCGGCGTCGAGGTGGTGGCCGACATGGCCCGTCAGCGGCTGTGGAACGAGGGGCTCGACGAATCCCTCGTGGCCGCGTACCGCGGCGGATACCTGCCCGAGGAGCGCCGCGCCCTCGAGCGCGGACTGCGCACGGGAACGTTGCGGGGCATCGCCGCGACGAGCGCGCTCGAACTCGGCATCGACGTCAGCGGGCTCGACGCCGTGCTCCTCGCGGGTTGGCCGGGCACTGTGGCGTCGTTGCACCAGCAAGCGGGCCGGGCCGGACGCTCGGGGCGAGACGCCCTGGCCCTGTTCGTGGCCGCCGACGACCCGCTCGACACCTACCTCGTCCACCACCCCGACGTGTTCTTCGGCCGACCGGTGGAGGCCACCGTGATGGACCCGACGAACCCGTACGTCCTCGCTCCGCAACTCGCGTGCGCGGCCGCCGAGTTGCCTCTCACCGAGGACGACGAGGCCCTCTTCGGGCCGGGTATGTGGCCGCTCGTCGACTCGCTCGTGGAGCGCGCCGTCCTGCGGCGACGCCCGACCGGTTGGTACTGGGCCCGCGACGACCGCCCCGGCGACCACGTGTCGCTGCGCGGCGAGGGTGGCGACGACGTGCGCATCGTCGAATCGCGCACCGGCCGAGTGCTCGGAACGGTCGACGGCGAACGGGCGCACTCGAGCGTCTTCAAGGGCGCGGTCTACGTGCACCAGGGCGTCTCGTACGTCTCCACGGAGTTGGACCTCAAGGACGGCAGCGCGCACGTCGTGCGCGGCAACCCCGGGTGGTCGACGGCCGCTCGCTCCGTCAGCGCGTTCGACATCATCGGCTCGAGCGCCAGCCGTGCGTGGGGCGCTGCGACGCTGCACTACGGCGACATCCGGGTGACGACACGCGTCACGTCCTTCCTTCGGCGTCTGCCGTCGGGGGAGGTGAAAGGCGAGCACCCGCTCGACCTGCCGGAGCGCACCCTCGTGACGAAGGGCGTGTGGTGGACCCTGCCCGAGGACGAGCTCGCCGACGCAGGCATCACCCCCGACGTGGCCCCGGGCGCCCTTCACGCCGCCGAGCACTGCTCGATCGGTCTCATCTCGTTCGTGGCGCAGGGTGATCGGTGGGATATCGGCGGCGTCTCGACGGCGCTGCATCCGGACACGGACATGCCGACAGTCGTCGTCTACGACGCCCTGCCCGGAGGGTCGGGCTTCGCCGAGCGCGCCTACGCGCGGGCCACGGAGTGGCTGACGGCGACGAAGGAAGCGATCGAGACGTGCGCGTGCGAGTCGGGCTGCCCGGCGTGCATCCAATCGCCGAAGTGCGGCAACGGCAACAGCCCTCTCGACAAGCACGGTGCGATCGCTCTGCTCGACCTGCTGTTGCGCGACGCCTACGACGACCCGGCCAACTGACGCGTGGCTGCCCCGTGCTCGACGCAGGATGTGAGCTCTGGTCCGATCTGTGAGCGGCGCCGGTCACACACCGGGCCGAAACTCACACCTTGGCGTCGATTCGTTGCCCCCGTCATGGTCCACGCCCCTCGGGGGCGCCGGCGCGGGCGAGACCGCGTGCTTCGCGTCCGAGCGGCGCGGCGCGCGTGACCGCGACCTGCACCGACGTCGAGCGCACGACACACGACGTGACGCGCGCACCGTTGCGCTCGGCCGTCGTGGCGGCCAGGGCGCAGGGCGACGACCCCGGTTGCGCCGACGAGCCGAGCAGCACACTGGCCGCGGCGAGTGCTGCCTGATCGGCCGCGAGGCGGGTGCGCTCGGTGTCGATCGCGGTGCGCGCGTACGTGACGATCACACCGGCGAGCAGGACGAGCACGACGATGACGCCAAGCATCGTCACCGTGACCGAGCCGCTGTCGTTCCGGGCCTTCGGAGATCCCTGACCTCCCCCGCCGTGACCGTCTCGCACCCGGCCGAGTCGGCTCAACCAGCGTTCACGAGCCCGCAGTGGACGCGTGCGACCCCGCGCGGACCACCCGGTCACGGCGAGCCTCCCGAGCTGTTCGCAGCGTCACCCTCGTCCCCGCGTTCTGCGGCAGCCACCGCGCCGGCGGTGATGTCGCCGAGCGCCCACCCGAACCCGCGTGGAGCGGGAACGGAGACGGCCACGCGCACCCATTGCGAGCTCCGCGTGATCGACGTGGCTCCGGAGACACCGCTCTGGCGGACGGCCGCGCGCACGGCATCGTCGCTCTCGGCCCGGGCGGCAACCCTCGCGCCCACGGACGCGGCATGCCACGCCCGATGGTGCAGCAGCAACAACTGGGCAAGACCGACGACGAAGGCGAGCACGAGCGCAACCGCAGGCAAGGCCACGGCGAATTCGGCTGTTGCCATGCCCGATTCGCCGTCACGTTCGTGCGTTCCGTGCCTGCGGCGCGCTCGTGTCATCGTCACGTCAGCGGGTCGAGAGAGCCGACGAGATGATGCCTTCGAGGGCCGAGCGCACGGTCGCGGACTTCACGACGGCGATGAGCACGGCCGCGAAAGCAACCGCGGCGATGGTGCCCACCGCGTACTCGGCCGTGGACATGCCGGCCTCGGCGCGTTCGGCGGCCGCTTGCCAGCGGCGCAGCAGGGCGTTACGGGTACGACGGGTCACAGCGATCATGGCGATCTCCTCAGGGGTTGAGTTCTTTCGAGTGGTGCGCCGGAGGGCGCGCCGCCGGGGTTCCGGCGGGGTTCGGGGGTGGCCGATGCCAGGTGTCAGCCGAGGGGTTCGACGAGACCCATGACGAGGGGGACGACGGTGAGCAGGACGAAGGCGGGCAGGAAACACAAACCGAGCGGCAGGACGATGCGGACTCCGGCCTTCGCTCCGGCGACAGCGATGCGCTCGCTCTCGCCGACGCGCAGGTCATCAGCGGCCCGCCGCAGAAGGGTGGACGGCGGAGCTCCCGCCCGAGCAGCGAGCGCGAAGGCTCCTGCGGCCGGACGCCAGGCCGAGGAGGCGCCGGCCCAGGCACCGTCTCCGTCGACGCCCCAGCGCATCGCGGCAGCCACACGGGCCAGCGGCTCGCGGACGCCCGGCCCGGTTGCCGCGGACACGGCTTCGAGGGCTGCGACGGTGGGGGCTCCACCCGCGAGCGCCAGGGCGAGCAGGTCCATCGCGTGGGCGACGACCATCGGCGACTCCTCGACCGTGTCGCGTTGCTTCGCCTCCCGTCGGGATGCACCGAAGGCACGTTCGGTCAGGGGCCGAGCGGGCCAGACGCCAACGGCGAGAAGAACCAGTGCGAGGGCGATCACGGCGTCACCGCCGGAGGCTTGAGAGCCGAGGCAACCATGCGCTGCGACCAGGTGGCGCCGGCCCACAAGAGGGCCAACCCGGGCCACAGGGTGAGCAGGCCCGATGTGCCGCTGTAGATCTCGAAGACATCCACGCCGAGCATCCACGCGAGCGCCATGCCCAGAACTGGCAGGAGGACGAGGACACCCATCGTGGCCTTGGCGCCCGCGGTCGCTGCCTCCAGGGCTCGATCGTGGCGACGGCGTGCCCGTAGGTCCGCTGCCGCACTCGTCACGGCGTCGGCCAGCGGACACCCGTGTCGATCGGACATCTCCCACGCCGCCGCAATGTCAGCGCACGCCGGCAGCCTCCACATGACGCCCAGTTCGCGCCAGGTGTCCGCGAGATCTCCACCGGAGCGGGCCGCGTGACGCAACCGCTGCCACCCCTGGCTCGAGTGGGTGCCCCCGTCTGCGTAGGGGGCGACAACGAGCTCGACAGCATTCGACGTAGGAGCACCGGCTCGCAGAACGGCACCGAGCGCATCGAGAACGGCGAGACATTCGGCCTGGGGATCACTACGAGCGAGAAGACCGAAGCGCGACCCGGTTCGCGGGGTGCGCGTCAACGTGAGCCATCTCGGGGCGGGCCACAGCCCAACGGCGACTGCGAGCGCGAGCGCGCACCACCACAGGGCGGTGTCGGACGGCCACGTCATGACGCCGCTCCGTCCATGAGCGCGCCGAGTTCGTCCCACGCCTCACCATGGCGCCCACCTCTCCAGGCGCTGCGCACTGTGAGGCCGCGGTGATCGCCGTCGAGGACCCCGATGCTCCCCACCCGACGTAGCCCGCCGGATCGCTCGAGGTGCACCACGACACGGAGCGCGGAGCGCAACTGCGTACGCACGGCCTCGGGGCTCAACCCGGCCAGCGCGCCGAGCGCTTCGAACCGGGCGGGGACGTCACGTGGCGCGTTGGCGTGCACGGTGCCGCATCCACCCTGGTGGCCGGTGTTGAGCGCAGACATGAGTTCGCGCACCTCCGCGCCACGTACCTCGCCGACGACGATGCGATCCGGGCGCATCCGCAACGATTGGCGCACGAGCGTGGTGAGGCTGACCTCTCCCACGCCCTCGACGTTCGGACGTCGTGCTTCGAGCCGCACCACGTGAGGGTGAGCCACCGACAGTTCACGGACGTCCTCGACGAGCAGAATGCGCTCCGAGATCGGCACGCGGGCCAACATTGCGCCCAGCAGTGTCGTCTTGCCGGTTCCCGTGCCTCCGCTCACGACGAAGGCCGTTCGGCTCGTCACAAGTCGCGTGAGCAGGCTTTCGACCTCGGGGGAAACGCTCCCGAGCCGCACGAGGTCCTCGAGCAGCGGTCGTTCACTCGCCGGCACACGCAGGCTGAGGTGGGCAGCGCCTTCGACGAGCGGTGGCAGCAGCGCGTGCAACCGAGCACCGCCGGGCAGTACGGCGTCGACGAACGGGCTCGCGTCGTCGAGCCGCCGCCCGGCCACCGCGGCGAGCCGTACCGCGAGACGCCTCACCGCCTCCGCGTCCCCGAGGTCGACCCCGACTTCCTCGAGACCTTCTCCGCGGTCGATCCACACCCCGTCACAACCGTTGACGAGGACGTCGGTGACTCCCTCGATCTCGATGACACCCTGGAGCGGTCCGGCCCCGAGCACGTCAGCTCCGAGGCGCTCACCCAGCACGGAGGTCTGCGCTCGTGAGTACACGGGAGCGTCCGCATCGACGATCGCCGCGAGCGCCGCAGCACTCGGTGCCCGTCCGGCGTAGATCTCCTTCCACATGCCTTCTGCTACGCCCATGCCATGCTCCGACCTCGCGAGCGGACATAGATGACGACATCCTGAACGAGGCGAGTCATCGTCCGCTCGCCCTCGCCCGGCCAGCGACCGGCCAGCACGTCGTCGGCTGCTCGGTGCCCCAGACGCCACCGGGTGGGACCGGACGTCACGACCTCCAGGTCGAGCGACTCGCCGAGTGCCACACGAGCCCGGGCGTCGGCCTCGAGCGTGACGAGCACAGGCATGAGCTCTCCGTCCAGCTTGTCGACGTACTGCTGGGCGGCTGCCATGGAGCACACGGTTCCGCGCACGAGGAGGACGATGACGTCGCACTCCGTCGGTTCTGCCGGCTCGTGGGGCGCCAACGTGACGACCGACCAGGCCGCTTCGCCCGCGAGCGCCCCGAGTACTGCGCTCCGCACGAGGCGATCGTGAACACGGGGTGCACCTCGTCCGTGCGAGAGCACCCGGACCCCGTCACGTTCCGGCAGTGCGGCGAGGAGCTTCTGCGCGTCGATGTCGGGGCCGGCGCCTCGCAGCGCGTCCCAGCGTGCGCCCGCCTCACGGTCGAGGTCGAGGACGACGTCGAGACCACCTGTGCCCGGTTGTCCGTCGACGAGGACGACCGGGCCGCGGTCCTGCGCCGTTCGATCCGTACCTGGAGACCGTGCGAGATGCCGTGCCACGGCACAGGCGAAGTACGCGGCGTCGGCGGCTGAATCGGGGCAGACCACCCCGATACGGCGCAGTTCGCCGCGCTCGCTGCCCACCTCGTCGGGGGCTGGTGGGCCGAAGAAGTCGGCGTCGAACTCGTCCATGCACGCCAGAGTCGGCCCACAACCTCGACACCGTCCACGACGCGTCGGACGACCTTGTGGACGGGGCCGCCTGAACTACCGAAACGGCGCTCACCGCGTCGCAGATGTGGACGACGGCCCCCGTGCCGGGGGCCACCGCGGCCGCATGGGAGTAGGTGCAGGACATACGACAGCCCCCACCGGGGGGACGGTGGGGGCTGTCTTTACGTGCATACCCTTGGGGGTGCGGTATGCACGTCAGCGCTCGACCCGAAGGGAGCGCACGCCCCTAATGTGCCATGAGTGGCCACACGTTGCAACCGGCCCGCACATACCCGGTCAATACAGTAGCAACGGTTCGATAAATGAGAAACCGACTCGCCGGACGTTTTTTATTTGTTCTTATCGCAGGCGGCCGGCCAAAACGGCGTCCGAAATGGCGCCTCCTTCGGCGGCGCCCCGCTCCAGCGCCCCAGCGCTGAACTGCAGCCACAGGGCCACGCCGTCGCGCGTTCCCGAGGCATAGGCGGCCAGGGCGCCCGCATATCCCGCGCTCGCTTCACGCAGGTAGCCCACCTCGGGCACGGCCACACCCGTCGGGTCGAGCCCACACGACTGGACGAGCGCACGCTCGAAAGCTCTTGCCACCACACCGTTTCCGCGCGCGAACGGACGCATGACGGCGATCTCCGCATGCGCAATGGCCCCGACGACGAGGGCCGGCACCTTCTCGTGGCACGCCACCACCTCGTAGAGCCCGGCCAGACGCCCCGGCAGGTCGAGCGGGTCGCACGCCGGGCCGGCCTCGACGAGTTCCTCGCACGTCTCCCCCGGCGACCGCGGGCGCCCCACCTCGTCGGCGGAGAGCAGTTGCGAACCGGCGGCTACGTGCAGACGCGCCAACGCCTGCGCGGGCGACGACAGTATGATCGAACGAACGTGCTCACTCTCGAGCGTCCCCTGAACACTCGCACGAAGCACTCGCTCGAGCGGGTCGGGCTCGGGCGGCCACTCGGTCATCCCCATGACGAGTTCACGCACGACATCGACGGAGACCTCGGCGCCCTCCAGCGCCGCGCCGGCCCGGGCGCCACGCACGCGCGACTCGGCGGCGGCCTGCGCCGTCCGTCGGCGCAACGCGTTGTGCCAGCGCAGCTGGGTACACGCCTCGCGGGCTCGCGTGAGGCCCGCCTCGACCTCGGGGATCGTCGCGAGCGATTGCAGAGCTTCGAGGGTGCCGGGCATGGGCATCAGCGTACTTGGACGCCGACGGAAACTACCGGCGAGTATCCACCCCTGACTTCCCAACCCCACGCGACGATGGGGTAGAAAAGCAGCCAAGTGTTGTGACCTACGCCTCGTTTCGGCGTGGTCGAAGTCGACGGAAGGAAGACAAGACATGTCCGAGACCGCCGAAGAGTACGGCCCCTTCCCGCCGAGCCCGGAGTTCAGCCAGCAGGCCGTCGGGCAGAAGTCGCTCTACGAAGAGGCCGACGCCGACCGCGAGGCGTTCTGGGCCAAGCAGGCGCGCGAGCGCCTCACCTGGGCCAAGGACTTCGACGAGGTGCTCGACTGGAGCGAGGCCCCCGTCGCCAAGTGGTTCGTGGGCGGCGAGCTCAACGTGGCCTACAACTGCGCCGACCGTCACGTCGAAGCCGGTAACGGTGACCGTGTGGCGCTGCACTTCGTCGGTGAGCCGGGCGACGAGCGCGACATCACGTACGCCGAGCTCACCGAGCTCGTGCAGAAGGCCGCCGGCGCGCTCAAGGCCGCGGGCGTCGAGAAGGGTGATCGTGTCGCCCTCTACCTGCCGATGATCCCCGAGGCCGTCATCTCGATGCTGGCCTGCGCGCGTCTAGGCGCCGTCCACTCGGTCGTCTTCGGCGGGTTCTCCTCCGACGCCCTGCGCACCCGCATCGCCGACGGCGAGGCCAAGGTCGTCATCACGGCCGACGGCGGCTTTCGCCGCGGCAAGCCGAGCGCACTCAAGCCGGCCGTCGACGAGGCGGTCAGCGGTGAGACGACGGTGCAGAAGGTCATCGTCGTCAAGCGGACCGGTGAAGAGACGGAGATGACCGATAAGGACGTCTGGTGGGACGAGGCACTCGAGGCCGCCGCACCCGCGGCCGACTTCGACACCTTCGATTCAGAACACCCGCTCTTCATCCTCTACACCTCCGGCACCACGGGTAAGCCGAAGGGCATCTTCCACACGACCGGTGGCTACCTCACGCAGGCGGCGTACACGAACGCCGTCGTCCACGACGTGCACCCGGGCGAGGACGTCTACTGGTGCACCGCCGACGTGGGCTGGGTCACCGGCCACAGCTACATCGTCTACGGCCCGCTGGCCAACGGCGTCACGCAGGTGCTCTACGAAGGCACGCCGGACAGCCCGCACCAGGGCCGCTGGTGGGAGATCGTGCAGAACAAGAAGGTCTCGATCTTCTACACGGCGCCCACGGCCATCCGCACCTGCATGAAGTGGGGCAAGGAGATCCCCGCCGAGTACGACCTGTCCACGATCCGCGTGCTCGGCAGCGTCGGTGAGCCGATCAACCCCGAAGCGTGGATGTGGTTCCGCGACAACATCGGCGGGGGTTCGGCGCCGATCGTCGACACGTGGTGGCAGACGGAGACGGGCGCCATCATGATGTCGGCCCTGCCCGGCGTCACGTCGCTCGTGCCCGGTTCGGCCCAGGCGCCGGTGCCCGGCATCACGGCCGACGTCGTCGACGAGGAGGGCAAGTCCGTCGGCAACGGCGAGACCGGCTACCTCGTCATCCGCGACCCGTGGCCGTCGATGCTGCGCGGCATCTGGGGCGACCTGCAGCGCTACAAGGACACCTACTGGTCGCGCTTCGAGGACATGTACTTCGCCGGTGACGGCGCGAAGCGTGACGAGGACGGCAACATCTGGGTGCTCGGTCGTGTCGACGACGTCATGAACGTCTCGGGCCACCGCCTGTCGACGTCGGAGATCGAGTCGGCGCTCGTCTCGCACGACGCCGTCGCGGAGGCCGCAGTCGTCGGCGCCGCCGACGAGACGACCGGTCAGGCCGTGTGCGCCTTCGTCATCCTGCGCGAGGAGGCTCGCGACCAGGCCGCCGACGACGACAAGCGCGAGGAGCTCGTCCAGGCGATGCGCACGCACGTCGGCAAGCAGATCGGCGCCATCGCGAAGCCGAAGACGATCCTCGTCGTCGACGAGCTGCCGAAGACACGTTCGGGCAAGATCATGCGCCGCCTGCTCAAGGACGTCGCCGAGGGCCGCGAGGCCGGTGACGCGACGACGCTCGCCGACCCGAGCGTCATGGAGAAGATCCAGGCAGGTCTGAAGAACTAAGCAGCAGAGCGATCCGACGATGCGCGGGTGGGGCAGGCGCCCCGCCCGCGCATCTTTTCGCGAGAACGACGACAGCCGGTAAAATCGCGGGCGGTGTGCCGGGAAGTCTGGTCGGCCGTTCGCGTGAGGCGCGGATGACGACGACCACCCCTGCCCGAGGAGATTCACCATGGCCAAGCGCCACAAGAACAGCCTTCCGCCGATGAAGGACGAACAGCCGAGCTTCGAAGAGTTCAAGGAAGCCGCGCACGTCGCCCCCGTCGCCGTCGCAGGACGGCTGACCCGCCGCCTCTTCACCCGCGGCACGTGGCCCGAGGCCCAGCGCGTCAAGGAACTGCTGCGCACCGAGACCATCGGCGGCCTCATCCTGCTCGCCGCTGCGGTCGCCGCGATCGTCTGGGCGAACTCGCCCTGGCGTGACGGTTATGAGGCCCTGCGGGACGCGCACATCGGCCCCGACTTCCTCGGGCTCAACATGTCGGTGGCGCACTGGGCCGCCGACGGCCTGCTCGCCGTGTTCTTCCTCGTCGTCGGGCTCGAACTCAAGCACGAGTTCGTCGCCGGCGACCTGCGCAACCCGGCAGCCGCCGCAGTGCCCGTCATCGCTGCCGTCTGCGGTGTCGCAATGCCTGCGCTCGTCTACGTCGCGATCAACGCCGCAGCCGGCGGCGAAGGGCTCAAGGGGTGGGCCATCCCGGCCGCCACGGACATCGCGTTCGCCCTCGCGGTGCTCGCCGTCATCGGTTCGCACCTGCCCACGGCGCTGCGTTCGTTCCTCCTGACGCTCGCCGTCGTCGACGACCTCATCGCCATCACGATCATCGCGATCTTCTACAGCAAGGGCTTCTCGCTCGGCTGGCTGCTCGCCTCGATCGCGGTCGTCGCAGTCTTCGGCTTCCTCACCCAGCGCGGCATCAAGCACTGGGCGATCCTCGCGCCGCTCGCGATCGTGGCGTGGGTCTTCATGTACAAGTCCGGCGTTCACGCCACGATCGCTGGCGTGCTGCTCGGCCTCGTCGTTCCGGTCAAGGGCAAGCACGCCCTCGCCCACCGCATCGAACACCGTCTGCGCCCCTATTCGGCAGGGTTCGCCGTGCCGGTCTTCGCGTTCTTCTCCGCCGGCGTCACCGTCGTCGGCACGAGCATCACCGAGACGCTTGCGGACGCCGTCACGCTCGGCGTCATCGCCGGCCTCGTGCTCGGCAAGGTCGTCGGCATCTTCGGCAGCACGTTCCTCGTCAGCAAGTTCACGAAGGCCAAGCTCGACGAGAACCTCTCGTGGGCCGACGTGTTCGGCCTCAGCCTCCTCGGTGGCATCGGCTTCACCGTCAGCCTCCTCATCGGCGAGCTCGCGTTCGGCACCGGAAGCGTCAAGGACGACCACGTCAAGGTCGGCGTGCTGCTCGGCAGCCTCCTGTCCGCGCTCCTCGCGAGCATCGTGCTCGGACGCCGCAACCGCATCTACCGCCGCATCGAGGAAGAGGAGACGCGCGACGCCGACCGAGACGGTGTGCCGGACGTCTACCAGCGCCCCGAACCGGCCTGAACCGCACCGAACCGAGGAGCCGGTAGGCGCGAATCGGCCGATATCGGTAGTGTGTCCATTGAATAGAAAACGTGTGATGCGACGGACGGCCGTCACCTCGACGAGGTGACGCCGCCTGCTGAACAGGAGATAACCATGGCCCTCAACACCCCCCGGGGCTCCGAGCGCACGCTCGGTCAGCTCGTTTCGGACGCTTCCGCTGACCTCTCGAACATCGTCAAGGGCGAGATCGACCTGGCGAAGATCGAGATCAAGGCTGACGTGCAGAAGGCCGGCAAGGGTGGCGGCATGCTCGCTGCCGCCGGTGTCGTCGCCCTGTTCTTCGTCGGCTTCCTCCTGACGGCCCTCGCCTGGGCCATCTCGGAGGTTCTCGACTGGCCGAACTGGGCCGGCTTCCTCATCGTCGCGGGCATCCTCGCGCTCGTCGCCGGAATCCTCGCCCTCGTCGGCATCAAGTCGATCAAGCAGGTCAAGGGCAAGCCAGTCAAGACGATCGACAACGCGCAGAAGACCGTCGCGGCCATCAAGCCCGCCAAGTGACGTTCTGACCTGCCGCA
The DNA here is from genome assembly GCF_019895135.1 of Dermacoccus sp. Tok2021. Lineage (NCBI taxonomy): Bacteria > Bacillati > Actinomycetota > Actinomycetes > Micrococcales > Dermacoccaceae > Dermacoccus > Dermacoccus sp. Tok2021. Next base: position 62,893 of record NZ_JAGTHU010000006.1, on the reverse strand, counting down.
CGAAGGCGGCTCACCCTCGAGGGTGGGCCGCCTTCGTCATGTTCGCCTTCCTCATGTTCCCGGCCGGGCGTTCAGCTGAGGAAGCGATCGGGCACCTGACGCTCGTCGTCGCGGTTCCACGAGCGCGCTACGCCCCCGGTGGTCAGGACCGCGTCGAGCACGAACGCCGTGAAGCCCCAGATGTAGAAACCGTCGACCTCGAACCCCGGCCCCTTGAAGCCGCGCGGGTGTGTGACCGTGTGGCGGTTCGCCGGGTCCACGAGATCGCGGACGGAGATGCGCGCGACGCGAGCGACCTCGACGGGGTCGAGCACCGAGATGTCGGACGGTACGTTCCACCAGGCGAGCACGGGGCAGACCTCGTAGTTCGTCACGGGCAACGCGACCGGCTGCAGTTCACCCATGACGTGGACGCCCTCGGGCACGAGCCCGATCTCCTCGTTGGCCTCACGCAGCGCGGTGTCGGTGAACGTGACGTCCTGCGGTTCGACCCCACCACCGGGAAAGGACACCTGCCCTGCGTGCTTGCGCAGATTGGTGGCTCGCTCGGTGAGCACCACGTCTTCCCCGCCGTCGTCGTTCGGGCCGAAGAGCATGAGGATGGCAGAGGCCTTGGAGCCCTGCTCGGGACGCGGCCACCCCGCGCACAGGTCGCCGCGGCGACCGGCGTCGAGCACCGTGTTCAGCCAGGGCGGAGGCGTGGCGTCGCCCACCGGCACGCTCATCGGGCCTCGCCCTGCGCCCCTGCACCGGAGTGACGTGGCACGACCGGCGTTCCTCGATGCCCGGTCGAGAAGGAGGCGTCGGGCACTCCCCCGTCGACGAGCAGCGGCACCGGCGCCTCACCACCCTTCGGGGCCGCGAGTTCGTACTTGAGCAGGGCGCGCGCCTTGTCCGGGTCGGTCTCGCCGTCACCGAAGGACGGGCACCACTGCGCCACCGGGCAAACGCCGCATGCGGGCTTGCGGGCGTGGCAGATACGTCGGCCGTGGAAGACGACGACGTGGCTGAGCATCGTCCAGTCCTTGCGCGGGAACATCTCGCCCACCTCGGTCTCGACAGCGACCGGGTCGGTCGACGTCGTCCAGCCGAAGCGGCGCGCGAGGCGCCCGAAGTGGGTGTCGACCGTGATGCCCGGAACACCGAACGCGTTGCCGAGCACGACGTTGGCCGTCTTGCGTCCGACGCCCGGCAGCGTCACGAGGTCGGCGAGCTTGCCCGGCACCTCGCCGTCGAAACGTTCGACGAGTTCCTGACCGAGCTTGATGACCGAGCGCGTCTTCGCCCGGTAGAACCCGGTGGGACGCAGGATCTCCTCCATCTCGCTCGGCTCCGCCGACGCCAGTGCCGCAGCGTCCGGGTAGCGACGGAAGAGCACCGGCGTGACCTTGTTGACCCCGACGTCTGTGGTCTGCGCCGAGAGGATGGTGGCCACGAGGAGTTCGAGCGGCGACTCGAAGTCGAGTTCGGCTCGCGCGTACGGGTACTGCTCCACGAGTCTGCGGTAGATGCGGCGTGCCTGACGCACCCGCCCCGTGGCGGTCTCGGGCACGCGCGCGGCCCGCTTCGGCGGCGTCACGGTTTCGGAGGTCATGCCCACACCCTAGAACGCCCCACCGACACCCCCGAGCACCTCATCTGCTGGACGAACGAGCGCCCTTTTCCGCGCTTTCCTGGGAGTGAACTGTGTGGAGCGTCACCCGAAACGTGGCAGGATGGAGGCGTGGACATTGAAGTAGTGCGTCAAGCTCCCCTTTTCGCCGCGCTGACGGACGAAGACGCCCAGGCTCTTCTGCAGCGCATGTCGCGCGCCCGTATCGAGCGCGGCGACATCCTCTTCGAAGAAGGGGAGGAGGGCGATCGCCTGTACATCATCACCTCTGGCAAGGTGAAGCTCGGCCGCCGCTCCCCCGACGGTCGCGAGAACCTGCTCGCGATCCTCGGCCCCGGTGAGATGTTCGGCGAGCTCAGCCTCTTCGACCCGGGCGCCCGCACGACCACGGCCACGGCCGTCGCCGGCACCGACCTCGTCGCGCTGGGTCACACCGAACTCACCGAGTTCGTCTCGTCGCGCCCCGACGTGGCCGTCAAGATGCTCGGCTCCATCGCTCGCCGCCTGCGTCGCACGAACGAAGCGCTCGGCGATCTCGTCTTCACCGACGTTCCCGGCCGTGTCGCCAAGGCTCTGCTCGACCTCGCGAGCCGCTTCGGCCGTCAGGTCGACGACGGGGTCCTCGTCGCGCACGACCTCACGCAGGAGGAGCTGGCTCAGCTCGTCGGCGCCTCCCGCGAGACCGTGAACAAGGCTCTCGCCGACTTCGCCAGCCGCGGCTGGCTCAAGCTCGAGGCCCGCGCCGTGACGCTGCTCGACGTCGAGCGCCTTCAGCGCCGCGCCCGCTGAGGCCGCACTCACCTCGGTTGACAGCGAAGCGCCCGTTCCTTGCGGGGGACGGGTGCTTCGCTGTGTCGTGGGGCTGTTCTCAGAGGCGGCCGAGATGGGCCAGCTGCGCCTTGACGACGGCCTCCACCGCCGGGCGCAGCTGCGGGCCGATGTCGCTGTAGGCGCCGTCCACGACGGGGCCGACGAGCTCGTCACCCTGCGCCGGCGAGTCGCCATTCTCGGAGTCGACGTCGGCCAGCACGGTCCGCACCTCGTCGAGGCGCTCCTGACGGTGGGCGCGGTAACGCTCGACGACGGGAGCGGCGTCGGCTCCGACAGGTCCGTGCCCCGGCGCCAGGACGACGACTCGCTCCCCCGCCTGCGCGACGAGCGCCATGAGGACGTCGAGCGTCGCGAGGTAGGCCGTGAGATCGCCGTCGGGGTAGGCGACGAAGCTGCTGCCCTCGCCGAGAATCGTGTCGCCGCTGAAGAGGACGTCGACGCCGTCGCGCTGGAGGACGAAGGCGGCTGAATCGCGCGTGTGGCCCGGCGCGAGCAGCACCTGGAGGTCGCCGATCATCTCGCCGTCGGTGAAGGCGTCGCCACCCGAGCCGCCACGCAACGCGACCGCGAGGCCGCGCCCACGAAGCGCCTCGACGAGCGCGCTCGCACCGCCCTCGTGGTCGTCGTGGTGATGGGTGAGCAGCACGACGACACGCGTGGCCTCGGCGCCCCGCACGGCGTCCATGATCGCGTCACGGTGGCCGGCGTCCTCGGGCCCCGGGTCGACGACGGCGACGAGCGAGCCGTCCCCGCCCGAAGCTTCCTCCAGGGCGATGACGTACGTGTTCGTGCCGCTGAGCGTCATCGGGCCGGGGTTGTCGCAGCGCAGGTGCCGCACACTGCCGGGGAGTCGGTCGAGTTGATCGGTCACAGGTTCACCTCCGCGTGAAGGTAGGGCCCGTCGGGGCCCTTCAGCAGTTCGGGGCGCGTGGGGAGGAAGTGGAAGCCGCGTGCCTGCTCGAGCGCCTCGGTGGCACTCGACGCCCGGGAGAGGCGCTCGAGCGCCGTGCGCGTCGGGGGCAGGAGGCGGGCTCGCCCAGCCTCGGCTTCTGCCAGCATGGCTTCGGGCCGAACCCACTGACCTCGCTGCGACTCACGCGACACGGCATCGGCAGTGGCACCGTCCGGCAGCAGCGCCGTGAGGAACCAGGTGTCGAAGCGGCGGCTCTCGAACGCGGGCGTGATCCACCGGTCGACGGCCTCGACGAGGTCTCCACGCAGCGTCAGGCCCGCAGCAGCCTCGGTGAACGAGACCTCGTGAGCCTCGACCTGAGTGCGGCGCGCCCTCCACTCGTCGGTGGCGACATCGACGATCGCGTCGCCGTCCCCCTCGGACGCGAGAAGCACTCCGGCCTCCTCGAACAGCTCGCGCAACGCGCACACGAGCACACTGAGCGCCTCGTCGTCCCCGACGCCGAGCCGATCGGCCCACGCCTGCTCGCCACCCGCGGGGCTGCGCAGGCGGTGCGCCGGAGCGTCGTCGACGCCGAGGTCGGCGGGGTCGACGCGTCCACCCGGGAAGACCCAGGTGGACGGCGCGAAATCCATCGTCGCGGCGCGTTCGATCATGAAGACCTCGACGGGCTCACCGCGCACCAACAGGACGGTGGCGGCCTGCGCCGGAACTGTCGGCTCCGGGCGCGGTTGCGTGTCGTCGAACCAGCGCTCGGCTGCCTCGGCGAAGGGACCGATCGGGAAGTCGCGAGGCTGCCTCGGGATGTCGCTCATCAGTCGGCGACGGCGACCGTGATCTCGACCTCGATCGGAGCGTCGAGCGGGAGTACCGCGACGCCCACAGCCGAACGGGCGTGGACACCGGCGTCACCGAACGCCGCACCGAGCAGCTCGGAGGCGCCGTTGATGACACCGGGCTGACCGGTGAAGGAGGGGTCGCTGGCCACGAAGCCGACGACCTTGACGACGCGCGTCACCGTGTCGAGGTCACCGACGACACTCTTGACGGCGGCGATGGCGTTGAGGGCACACGTGCACGCGAGTTCGGCGGCCTGCTCGGGCGTGACGTCGGCACCGACCTTGCCCGTGGCGGCGAGGTTGCCCGCCACCATCGGCAGCTGACCCGCGGTGTAGACGAGGTTGCCCTCGCGCAGCGCGGGGACGTAGTCAGCCACCGGCTTGGCAACCTCGGGCACCTCCAGCCCGAGCTTCGCGAGGTTCTGCTCGACCTGAGCCATCGCCGGTCAGGCCTTCGGACGCTTGAAGTAGCCGACGAGGCCGTTGCCGTCGGGGCCGGGAACGATCTGAACGAGCTCCCAGCCGTCCTCACCGAAGTTGTTGAGGATCTGCTGCGTCGCGTGAATCATGATCGGCGCGGTGAAGTATTCCCATTTCTGCATGCTCCCACCGTAGCCCGCAGACCCTGTTCGGGGACGACGAAGCCCGCCCCACATCTCGTGTGGAGCGGGCTTCGCTCGTGCCGGTCAGGGCTTGATGTACAGAGTGACCTTCTTGCCCTCGCCGATCTTCTGACCACCTGCGGGATCGGTCTTCCAGACCTGGCCGGAGGAGACCTCGCCCGAGTCCTGCTTGACCACCGTGGCCTGCAGCTTCAGACGCGCGAGTTCGGCCTTCGCATCCGCCTCGCTGCGGCCCTTGAGCTGCGGGACGGTGATCTGATCGCCCTTGATGACGCCCGAGCCCGGCTCGGGGAACGCCTTCTTCGGAAGACCCTTGCTGATGGCATCCATCGTTTCCTTCCACACCGGCGCGGCGATGTCGCCACCGTAGAGGAAGTTACCGACGTGCTTGGGGCCGATGGTGACGTTCTTGATCGGGTTGGTGTTCTCGCCGCCGCGTCCGACCCAGATCGCCGTCGAGTACTGCGGCGTCGAACCGACGAACCAGGTGTGCAACGAGCCGTCGACGGTACCCGTCTTGCCGAAGGCCTGACGCCCCTCGGCAAGAGCAGCCGACTTGGCCGTACCGTCCGGGCCGAGAACCGACTTGAAGATCTTGGCGACTCCGCGCGCCTCTTCGGCCGGCATGGCCTGCTTGCACGCGTTCGGCGCGAGCTTGACCGGGCGACCGTTCGCCTGCTTGATCGAGACGACCGGGCGCGGTGCGCAGTACTTGCCGTCGGCCGCGACAGTGGCGAAGGCGTTCGCCATCATGACCGGGCTCGACGAACCGGAGCCGAGCACGATCGACGAGGGGTCGGGGTTGATCTCGGACCAGCCGCCGCTCTTGAAGTCGGACGCATAGACGCCGAGACGCTTGTAGGCGTCGCGGACATTGCACGGGCCGAGCTGAGCGACGAGCACACCGAACGCCGTGTTCACCGACTCAGCCGTGGCCTTGGACAAGGACATCGGACCGGCGGGCACCTGGTGGTCGTTGCCGACCGACCACACGCCGCGGCCCTGACCGCACTTGCCCGGGAAGTTCTGCGAGGTGAAGTTGTAGACCGGACGCCCTTCCTTGCTGCTGTTCATGCGAGGAACGTTGACCGTCGAGTCGACCGCGCGGCCCTGGTGCATGGCCTCGACGATGGCGAAGATCTTCGCCGTCGATCCGATCGGGAACCCGGAGCGCGGATAGTTGACCGAGGTGTTGAACGAATCCGTACCCGCGACGGAGTACTTCGTGTTCTGCGCCATGGCCTCGACGTAGCCCGTGCCGGGTTCGATGATGACGCCGGCGGCCTGGACGTCGGCGCCGTTCTCGACGGGCACGCGCTTCTTGAGGTTCGCATCGAGCGCGGCCATCTTCTTCGGGTCGAGCGACGTCTGAATGACGAGGCCGCCGGTACGAAGCTTGCCGAGGCGCTCCTTGCGCGTCTTGCCGAGGGCAGGCTGCTGCGCAATCCACTGCGTCACGTAGTCGCAGTAGTAGGGGTACTTGCTCGTGGCGCAACCACCCGAGGAGTTCTCCTCGAGCTTGAGGTTGAGCGGCGAGTTGATCGCCTTGCGGCCCTGTGCCTCCGTGATGAAGCCCTGGTCGATCATCTTCTGGATACCGATGTTGCGACGCTTGACGGCCGCCTCGGGGTTCTTCACGGGGTTGGTGGCGTCCGGCAGGTTGACGACACCGGCGAGCGTGGCCGCTTCGGCGATCGTCAGGTCCTTGGCCGGGTGCCCGAAGTAGTGGCGCGATGCCGCTTCGACGCCGTACTGGAGCTGACCGAAGTAGACGAGGTTGAGGTAGCTCGTGAGGATCTGGTCCTTGGTGTGCGTCTTCTCGAGGTCGACGGCGTACTTGAGCTGCTTGAGCTTGCGGATGTAAGCCTTCGCACCGCTCTGGGCGACCGCCTCCTTGGCGGCCTCCTTGTCACCACTTTCCAGCGCCTGACGCTGGGCCGCCACCTTGACGTACTGCTGCGTCAGGGTCGAGGCGCCCTGGGTGCTCGAGGAGAACAGGTTCGACGCGATGGCTCGCGCGATACCTCTCTTGTCGAGGGCCCCGTGCTGGTAGAAGCGTTCGTCCTCGATGGCCACCTGGGCGTCTTTCATGACCTTCGGGATGGCACTGCTTGCGACGACGATGCGGTTCTCGTCGTACGGGGTCGCGATGACGCTGCCGTCCTTCGCCAGGATCTTGGACTGCTGGCTCAAAGCGTTCTCGGCGAACTCGGACGGGATGTTGTTGAACATCTTGACGCCGCTCTTGACGCCCGCGCCACCCATGCCGGTGACCGGCAGGAGAACGCCTGCCAGGAGCAGACCGAGGGCCACAGAGGTCGCGACGAAGGCGCCGAGCAGACTGAGGACGTTGCTCGTCGTCGAATTGCTCCGGCGCTTCTTCTTCGCAGCCGGACGGACCGCTGCGGCAGAGGGCTTTCCACGCATACCGGCCAGAGTATCGGGGTCACCTGAGAATCTCGGCGAGGCAGGTGCGGCGTGCCCGACCCGATCCTAGGGGGCCCGTCACGGATGTACTACTTCGATTTAGCACACCGAGAATATGGAAACTCGTCAGTAACTTTGCCTAGTCTGCGTATAGCTCAACAACGACGTGGTCTACGCCACAGCGTCATCCGCACCAACAGGGGAGGCACAGATGACGATCATGACCGAGGAAACCCAGACGCCCGTCTGGGACGAGAACTGGGCGGCTCGCGCCCAATGCGCGGCCACCGCGCCGGACGATCTCTTTGCCAAGGGGGCTGCTCAGCAGACGGCGAAGGTCATCTGCCAGCGTTGCCCGGTCGTCGCGGAATGCCTCGCGGACGCGCTCGACAACCGCACCGAGTACGGCGTCTGGGGCGGCATGACGGAACGTGAGCGTCGCGCGTTGCTGCGCCGTCGCCCTGACGTGAAGTCGTGGACCACGCTCTTCAAGATGGCTCGCGCCGACGAGGTCGCTGCCGGCATCAACCGCAGCGCCTGACCGGCCTAAACGACGAGGGCCCCGCACCGATCGGTGCGGGGCCCTCGCGCGTATCCAGGAGCGTGCGTCAGGCAAGAGCCTTCTTGACGGCGGCAGCGACGCGACCACCCTCGGCCTGGTCGCCGATCTTGGGCTTCACGACGCCCATGACCTTGCCCATGTCCTTCATACCGGACGCTCCGGTGGCGGCGACGGCCTCGGCCACGACGGCGTCGATCTCCTCGTCGGACAGCTGCTTGGGCAGGTAGCCCTCGAGGCAGGCGAGCTCGGCCTGCTCCTTCTCGGCGAGCTCGGTGCGCCCGGCGCCGATGAACGCGTCGGCGGCCTCGCGGCGCTTCTTCGCCTCCTTGACGACGACGGCCATGACCTCGTCGTCGGTGAGGTCGCGGTGCTCCTTGCCGGCCACCTCAGCGTTCGAGACGGCCGTGAGGACCATCCGCAGGGTGGAGCTGCGCACGCCGTCCCGCTCACGGATCGCGTCGGTGAGGTCGCTCTGCAGTCGGGCCTTGAAGGATTCGCTCATGGGGCCATTCTTTCACCCCGGTGAGAGAATCCCGGCATGAGTTTTCACTGCCCCTCGACCTCGAACGCCGCCCTCCGCACCGCCGCAGGCGCGGTGGCCGCAGGCGTCGGGGCACTCGCGTGGGGCACGCTCGTCGAGCGCAACTGGTACGCGTTGCGCCGGTTCGAGGTGCCGGTGCTCGCGCCCGGCAGTGCTCCGCTACGGGTGCTGCACGTGAGCGACCTTCACATCGTGCCGCGTCAGGAGCGACGTATTCAGTGGGTGCGCGAACTGGCCCGTCTGGAGCCCGACTTCGTCATCAACACCGGTGACAACCTCAGTGACGAGGACGCCATCCCATCGGCGCTGCGCGCGATGGAACCGCTCATGGCGTTCCCCGGCGCCTTCGTCTTCGGCTCGAACGACTACTTCTACCCGAAGCTGAAGAACCCGCTGCGCTACTTCGACGACTCGCATGCCAAGGGCGCGGCGATGCAGACGGGTGAGTTCGGCATCGCCCAGTTGCGTGACGGTTTCACCGCGGGCGGCTGGCTCGACCTCACGCATCGACGCGAACGGGTGCAGGTGGGGGCTGACGGCGTCGCGCTGGAGCTCGTCGGCGTCGACGACCCGCACCTCGAGTACGACGACTACGCGCAGGTCGCCGACGAGGCCGCGTCGCGCCGAGGTGAGGTGGCCGCGACGATCGGCGTCGTCCACGCGCCGTACACGCGCGTGCTCGACGCGATGACGGCCGACGGCGCGGACGCCGTCATCGCCGGTCACACGCACGGCGGGCAGCTGTGCGTGCCGTTCCACGGCGCGCTCGTGACGAACTGCGACCTCGACACCTCGCGCGTCAAGGGCGTCTCGCGCTGGTGGCCCGGCGCGTCCGGCGTCGACTCGACGCGGGCCGTGCCGATCGGGCCGGGTGCGCTCGCACCGGGCGGCTCGCCCCTCGACTCCGCCGCCGAGATCGGCGAGCGCTTCGACGTCCTCGACGCCCACCGCGTGCACAACGACTCGGTCTCGCGCTCGGAGGCTACGGCGCGCGAACGGCGCCGCACCGCGCTGCCGTCGTCCGCCGCGCCCGACGACGCGGCGTGGCTGCACGTCTCCGCCGGGCTCGGACACAACAAGTACACGCCCGTGCGCTTCGCCTGCCGTCCCGAGGCGACACTCATCACGCTGACGGCGAAGGCGCACTGACGAGCCCTGCGCGGCGCGTCAGCGCAGCACATAGCCGATGCCGGGTTCGGTGACGATCCAGCGCGGGCGGGACGGTTCGGGTTCGAGCTTGCGACGCAGCTGCCCGCAGTAGACGCGCAGGTAGTTCGACTCGCGCCCGTACTGCGGCCCCCACACGGCGCGCAGCAGTTGCTCGTGCGGCACGACGCGCCCGCGGTGGCGCGCGAGTTCGGCGAGCAGGCGCCATTCCGTCGGCGTGAGGTGGACGGCCCCCGTCGGCCCGCTCGCCTCGTACGTCGTGAAGTCGAGCGAGAAGTCCGCGGTGACGACGGGCGCCGGGCCGGACGGTTCGGCGCCGCCTCGCCGCAGCGCGGCCCGCACGCGCGCCATGAGCTCCTCGATGCCGAACGGTTTCGTCACGTAGTCGTCGGCACCCTCGTCGAGCGCCTCGACCTTGTCATCGGCTTCCTGACGAGCCGACAGCACGATGACAGGCACGCTCGAGCTCTGACGCAGTCGGCGCAGCACCTCGACGCCGTCGAGGTCGGGCAGGCCGAGGTCGAGGACGACGAGGTCGGGCATCGCGTCTGCGCACGTGCTGAGCGCATCGAGGCCGCACCCGACGGTCTCGACGTCCAAGCCGCGCGCCTTGAGGTTGATGCGCAGCGTCCGCGCGATCGTCGGGTCGTCGTCGACGACGAGCACTCGTTCATTCATGAGTCACCGCGCGTGGTTGCGTCTGCGAACCGGGTATCGACCGGCTGGTCGGCCTCAGCGTCCTGGGGCCGGGCCTCGGGCGCCGACTCGGGTTCCGATTCAGCGCCGGGCTCGGCCTCGCTCGTCGCACCCGCTGCGTTCGCCACGGCCGGCAGGACGATGACCATCGTGACACCTCCACCGGGAGTGGTCTCCGCCTCCAGCATGCCGCCCATTGCCTCCGTCAGGCCGCGCGCGACGGCGAGACCGAGCCCGATGCCGTCACCCGCGGGTGCGTCGCCGTAGCGCTGGAAAGGCCGGAATATCTCTTCGCGCGCCTCGTCGGGGATGCCGGGGCCGTGGTCGGCGACGCGTAGTTCGACGCGCGGGCCGAGCGCACTCGTCGTCACGACGACGCCGTCGCTGCCGCCGTGACGCAGGGCGTTCTCGAGGACGTTCGCGAGGACGCGGTCGAGCAGGCCGGGGTCGGCGACGACGTGGCGCGCGGCGTCGTCGAGGTGCCAGGTGACGCGATCGGGTGTCTCGAGGGCGCGCACCGCGGGTGTGACGACCTCGGCGAGGTCGATCTCGCGCGGGTTCGCGACGAGCGCGCCGGTCTGCAGCCGTGAGGCGTCGAGCAGGTTGCCGATGAGCGCATCGAGGCGATCGGCCGACGTCTCGACGGCTTCGAGCAGTTCCGCCTGGTCCTCCGGCGAGAACGTCACCTCGCCGCTGCGCAGGCTGCCGACGGCGGCCTTGATGCCGGCCAGGGGCGTGCGCAAATCGTGGGAGACGGCGGACAGCAGCGCGGTGCGCGCCTTGTTGTCGCGCGCGAGGGTGTCGGCCGACTCGGCGAGGTCGAGCAGCGCTCGACGGTGCAGCACGGCCGCCGCGTGCATCGCGTACGCCCCCAGCAGCCGCTGCCGCTCGGCGGGGACGGGGCGCCCCACGAGGACGAGGTCGTGCTCGTCGTCGATGCGCTCGACCGTCGTCTTCTCGCGCGGTAGCGCCTGCGCGGCGACGTCGCTGTAGCCGTCCGTCGAGGCGATGACGCTGCGACCCGGCCCGCGGGTGCGCACTACGGCCGCCGCGTCCTGGTCGAACATCTCGAGCGAGCGCGTGAGCAGCAGCGCGAACTGGTCGGCGGAGGACAGCATCGTGTGGCTGAGTTCGGCGAGCGCCGTCGCCTCCTGGTGCGAGGCGCTGACGTCGGCGGCCCGGCGGGCGCTCGCGTGGACGACGAGCGAGACGGCGGCGCCGATGACGACGAAGAGCACGAGCGCGACGACGTTCTGCGGGTCGGAGATCGTCAGCGTGCCGATGGGTGGGGTGAAGAACCAGTTGATGAGCAGGGACGACAGCACGCCGGCCGTGATCGCGGGCGCCATCCCGCCGATGAGCGCGACGACAACGGTGAGCAGCAGGTACAGCTGCACGATGAGCGGCAACCCGACGCCGGAGCGCAGCGGCACGAGCAGGGCGCTCAACAGCGCAGGGGCGGTCACCGAGGTGAGGAAGCCGAGCCGGACGCGGCGCGTCGACAACCCCTCACGTTCGGTCGGCGACGAGCCCACGTGCGCGAGCTCGTGCGTGACGACGTGGACGTCGATGTCCTCGCCCGAGCCGGCGATGATGCGCTCACCCGTGCCGGGTCGCAGCATCGCCTGGGCCCGCGAGCGCCGGCTGAGGCCGACGACGATCTGGTCGGCGTTGACGCCGCGCGCGTAGTGCAGGACGGCCTCGGCCGCGTCCGGCCCGCTGACGGTGTGGAACGTCCCGCCGAGTTCCTCGGTGAGGCGTCGCAGACCGCTGACGACGTCGGCCTCGGCGGTGCGCAGGCCGTCGTCGCGCACGACGAAGACGGCGTGCATCTCGCCGCCGCTGCCGCGCGCGGCCATGCGGGCGGCGCGGCGCAGCAGCGTCGCGCCCTCGCGCCCACCGGAGAGGGCGACGACGACGCGGTGACGTGTCGGCCACGTACCGACGATGTCGTGGTCGCTGCGGTAGGCCGTCAGGCTCTCCTCGACGCGGTCGGCGAGCCACAGCAGGGCCAGTTCACGCAGCGCCGTCAGGTTGCCCTGGCGGAAGTAGTTGGCGAGCGCCGCGTCGACCTTCTCCGGCTTGTAGACGTTGCCGTGCGCCATCCGTCGTCGCAGCGCCTCGGGCGCCATGTCGATGAGTTCGACCTGCTCGGCGCGCCGGACGACGACGTCCGGCACCGTCTCGCGCTGCAGCACGCCGGTGATGGCGAACGCCGCGTCGTTGAGCGATTCGAGGTGCTGGATGTTGACGGTGGAGACGACGTCGATGCCCGCCGCGAGCAGGTCCTCGACGTCCTGCCACCGCTTCTCGTGGCGCCCGCCCGGCACGTTGGTGTGCGCGAGTTCGTCGACGAGCGCGACCTGCGGCGCGCGCCGGAGCACGGCGTCGAGGTCCATCTCCTCGAGCATCGCGCCCCGGTATTCGCGCCGCAGTCGCGGCATGACCTCGAGGCCCTCGAGCGCGGCGGCCGTCGCGGTGCGCCCGTGGTTCTCGCAGAAACCGACGACGACGTCCGTCCCCCGCTCGGCCCGGCGTCGGCCCTCGGCGAGCATCGCCATGGTCTTGCCGACGCCGGGGGCCGCGCCGAGGTAGATGCGCAGCGTGCCTCGTGTCATGCGTCCATCTTCTTCTGCCGTCGCGGTTTCCGCCCGCTCAGCGAGCGGCGCGTTGCGCGAGTCCGACGTTCAGGTCGAGCACGTTCACCCGTTTGCCGCCGAGGTAGCCCAGGGCCGGCTTCTCGATGTGGGCGTCGATGATCTTCTCGACGTCGGCGACGCTCATCCCGCGGGCCTCGGCGATCCGTGGTGCCTGCCAGCGGGCGTAGACGACGCTGATGTCCGGGTCGACGCCGCTGCCGCTCGCGGTCAGCGCGTCGTCCGGGATCGGACCCTTCGCGTTCGGGTTGGCCTTCGTCAGCGCCGTGCGACGCTCGGCGATCGCCTTCTTCTGCTCGTCGGCGTTCTGGCCGAGGTTCGAGCCGCCGCTCTCGGCGCCGGGGGCGTCGACGGCGGACGGGCGCGCCGCGAACCACTTCGCGTCGCTCGTGGGCTGGCCGATGAGGCTGGAACCCACCTCGCGGCCCTCGGTGCGGACGATCGAGCCGTCCGCCCGGGCCGGCATCGCCCGCGCCGCGCCCGTGACGAGCAGCGGGTAGGCGATGCCGAGGACGACGGTGAGGACGAGGAGCGCACGCAGCGCGGCCCAACTCTGACGGAGAACGAACATGTCACTTCACTCCCGGGATGACGGACAGGACGAGGTCGATGAGCTTGATGCCGACGAAGGGCGCGATGACGCCGCCGACGCCGTAGACGAGCAGGTTGCGGCGCAGCATCGCGGCGGCACCGAGCGATCGGTACGCCACGCCCTTGAGCGAGAGCGGGATGAGCGCGACGATGACGAGGGCGTTGAAGATGACCGCCGACAGCATCGCCGACTCGGGGCTGTGCAGGTGCATGATGTTGAGCTTGCTGAGGCCCGGGAAGATGACGACGAACATCGCGGGGATGATCGCGAAGTACTTCGCGACGTCGTTGGCGATCGAGAACGTCGTCAGCGCTCCGCGGGTGATGAGCAGTTGCTTGCCGATGGCGACGACGTCGATGAGCTTCGTCGGGTCGGAGTCGAGGTCGACCATGTTGCCGGCCTCCTTCGCCGCCGATGTGCCCGTGTTCATCGCGACGCCGACGTCGGCCTGCGCGAGGGCGGGCGCGTCGTTCGTGCCGTCGCCGGTCATCGCGACGAGACGCCCGCCTTCCTGCTCGGCCTTGATGAGGCGCATCTTGTCCTCGGGCGTCGCCTCGGCGAGGAAGTCGTCGACCCCCGCCTCCTTCGCGATCGCGGCGGCCGTCAGCGGGTTGTCGCCCGTGATCATGACGGTGCGGATGCCCATCTCGCGCATCTGCGCGAAACGCTCGGCCATGCCGGGCTTGACGACGTCCTTGAGGTGGATGACGCCGAGCATGCGGGCGGTGCCGTCGGCGTCACGCTCGGCGACGACGAGCGGCGTGCCGCCGGCCTGGCTGATCGCCTCCACGCGTGCGTCGATGTCGTGCGCCATGTGGCCGCCCAGCTCGTGCACCCACGCGGCGACGGCCGAGCCGGCGCCCTTGCGGATGGCGCTGCCGTCGGGCAGGTCGATACCGGACATGCGGGTCTGCGCGGTGAACGGAACGGTGACGACGTCGGGGATCTCGGTCGCCGTGAACCCTTCTGCCGCAGCGTATTCGACGATCGAGCGACCCTCGGGCGTCTCGTCGGCGAGCGACGACAGGCACGCGGCGCGCACGAGGTCCTCGCGCGAGACACCCTCGACGGGGACGACGTCACCGGCGCGGCGGTTGCCGTAGGTGATCGTGCCGGTCTTGTCGAGCAGCAGCGTCGAGACGTCACCGGCGGCCTCGACGGCGCGTCCCGACATCGCGAGCACGTTGTGCTGCACGAGACGGTCCATGCCGGCGATGCCGATGGCGGACAGCAGGGCCCCGATCGTCGTCGGGATGAGGCAGACGAGCAGCGCGACGAGGACGACGAGCGACATGTCGTGGCCCGAGTAGCTCGCCATCGGCCAGATCGCCATGACGGCGAGGACGAAGATGATCGTCAGCGTCGTCAGCAGGATGCCGAGGGCGATCTCGTTCGGCGTCTTCTGCCGCTCGGCGCCCTCGACGAGCGCGATCATCCGGTCGATGAACGTCTCACCGGGCTTGCTCGTGATCTCGACGACAATGCGGTCCGACAGCACCGTCGTGCCACCGGTGACGGCGCAGCGATCGCCACCCGATTCGCGGATGACGGGCGCCGACTCACCGGTGATGGCCGACTCGTCGACCGTCGCGACGCCGTCGACGACGTCGCCGTCACCGGGGATGACCTCGCCGGCCTCGACGACGACACGGTCACCGACGCGCAGTTCGGTGCCGGGTACGCGCTCCTCGCCGCCGTGCGGCATGAGGCGGCGGGCGATCGAGTCGACGCGGGTCTGACGCAGCGTGTCGGCCTGTGCCTTGCCGCGCCCTTCGGCGATGGCCTCGGCGAGGTTGGCGAACAGGATCGTCAGCCACAGCCAGATCGTGACGGAGATCGAGAACACCGACGGGTGCATGATCGACAGCACCGTCGTGAGCACCGAGCCCACCCAGACGACGAAGATGACGGGGGTGCGCACGAGGTGGCGCGGGTCGAGCTTGCGCAGGGCGTCCGGCGCCGATTCGAGAGCCGTACGGGCGAGTGATGCGTTCACGAGAGGGCCTCCGCGATCGGGCCGAGAGCGAGTGAGGGGAAGAAGGTCAGCCCGGCGACGATGACGATGATGCCGACGAGCAGACTGGTGAAGACGGGCCCGTGGGTCGGCATCGTGCCGGCCGTGGCGGGGCGTCGCTGCTGCGAGACGAGCGCGCCGGCGACGGCGAGCACGAGCACGATCGGCAGGAAGCGTCCGAGGAACATGCACGCCGCGAGCGTGAGGTTGAGGTAAGGCTGGTCGGCCGACAGGCCCGCGAAGGCGGAACCGTTGTTGTTCGACGCCGACGTGTAGGCGTACATCATCTCGCTGAGGCCGTGCGGGCCGTGGTTGAGCAGGGCGTCCTTCGCGACGGGCAACACGACGCCGGCGGCGGTGAACACCAGCACGAGCGCGGGCATGACGACGACGGCGAGCGCCGCGTACGTGATCTCGCGGCGGCCGATGGCCTTGCCGAGCAGTTCGGGCGTGCGCCCGACCATGAGGCCGGCGATGAAGACGGTGAGCAGCGCGAAGATGATGATGTTGTACAGGCCGGTGCCGACGCCGCCGGGCGAGACCTCGCCGAGCATCATGTTGAGCATCATGAGGCCGCCGCCGAGGGGGCTCATCGAGTCGTGCATCATGTTGACGGCGCCGGTCGAGGTGCCCGTCGTCGCGGTGCCGAACAGTACCGATCCGACGATGCCGAAGCGTTGCTCCTTGCCTTCCATCGAGCCGAGCGCACCGCTCGTCTCGGCCCAGATGCCGAGGCCGGCGCTCAGGGTGAACAGGGCGCCCATGGCCGTCGTGAACACGGCGCCCTGACGCCGGTCGCCGACCATGAGGCCGTACATCCACGGCAGGGAGAAGGGGATCGCGAGCACGAGGAGGATCTCGAACAGGTTCGTCCACCCGTTCGGGTTCTCGAGCGGGTGCGCCGAGTTCGCGTTGAAGAATCCGCCGCCGTTCGTGCCGAGCAGCTTGATGACCTCCTGGGAGGCGACGGGGCCGCCCTGGATCGTCTGGCTGCCGCCGACGAGCGTCGTCACGTCGTGCGGGCTGCTGAGGTTCTGGATGACGCCGCCCGCGACGAGCACGAGCGCGCCGACGAACGCGATGGGCAGCAGGATGCGGGTGCAGCTGCGCACGAGGTCGACCCAGAAGTTGCCGATCGTCGCGGCGTTGCTGCGCGCGATCGCGCGGCACAGGGCGACGGCGACGGCGATGCCCGTCGCGGCGGAGACGAAGTTCTGCACGGTCAGGCCGGCCATCTGGACGGTGTACCCGGCGCCCGACTCACCGCCGTAGCTCTGCCAGTTCGTGTTCGTCGTGAACGACACGGCCGTGTTGAAGGCCGTGTGCCAGTCCTGGCTGCGCCCCAGGCCCCAGGGCAGGACGCCCTGCGCCATGATGAGCGCGAACAGCAGCACGACGGACGCGACGCCGAACATGACGCTGGCGATCGCGTACGTGCGCCAGCCCTGCTCGACGCGCGGGTCGACGCCGACGGCGCGGTAGATGAGGCGCTCCGGCGCCCAGTCACGCTCGTCCGTGAAGCAGCGGTACATCCAGGTGCCGAGCGGCACGTGGATGAACGCCAGCAGCAGCGCGATGGTGGCGATCATGCAGATCGCCTGAAGAGTGACGTTCATGTGCGCGGCCCTCAGAACTTCTCGGGCCGGATGAGGGCGTACAGCAGGTACCCCAGCAGTGCGAGGGCGATGATGCCCGCGATGACGATTTCGATCATGGATCGAGCGTGCAACCGCCCAGGCGGCGCACCGCTCGTCTTGAGGTCGCCTTGTCGCGTCTTGACGCGTTCTTTACGCGGGTTCTTTCCGCAGGTTGTCTCCGCAGGCGCGCTCGCGAGGGCGTGCTCAGCGCCGCCGGCCGTCCGGAGGCGTTCCGGGCGCCTGGCCCGGGTGAGCGGGCGTCCTCAGCTCGAGCCGTCGACGAGGCGGCTCTTGCCCTGTGGGTGGAACGTCGAGCTCGGCGCGAACCCGGGCTGCACCTGGGCGAGCCAGTCGAACGAGCGCGGGATCTTGCGCGTCCACACCGACAGGCGGTGGCCGCCGCCCTGCGCGATGCGCGCCGTGACGTCGGTGGGCCGCTTCACCACGGTGAGGAACTCCTTGACGGAGGGGTAGCTCACCTTGTCGGCGTCGGAGGCGAACAGCCACAGCGACACGGGCACGGGGTTGGCCTTCTCCAGGGCGATGAGGTCGTAGCTGCGCGCCTGCGGCGAGTTGGGGGGAAACGGCGGGTGGCCGTCGAACTGGGGACGGAAGTAGCCCTGGTAGGCGACGGCGGCGCCGAACGTCGCGGGGTGCTTCATCGTCAACATCGAGGCGCACCATCCGCCGCGGGAGTACCCCCACGTCGCCCACGACCCGCGCCCGGGCGCGACGGCGAAGGTGTGTTTCACCCACGTCGGCAGCGTCGAGGCGAGCCACGTCTCGGTCTGCAGGCCGTGCGGGTTGTCGATGCACTCGGTGTCGTCGTCGGGGGTGCGGTTGAGCTGCGGCACGACGACGATGGGCGCGGCGATGCGGCGGTCGCTGACGGCCTTGTCGAGGCGCGCGTAGAAGTGGTCGAGCTTGCTGTACGACTCGGGGCTGCCCGGCAGCCCGTGCATCGCGACGATGACGGGGTGACGCGTCGCGGAGTGCGGGTCGTACCCCACGGGCAGCTGGACGTACACCTTGCGCGACGCGGTCGGGCGCCCGTCCGCGTTCTTCGGGCCCGGGATCTCGTACTTCTGCAGGCGCTGACCCGGCTGCGGCAGCGCGGGCAGGGCCTGCGGCGTCGTCGGCGCCGTCGGGGTGGCGCTCGCCGAGGGGGCCTGCTGATCGAGGGCCGGCGCCGGCGTCGGCGCGCCGTAGTGACGCGGTGTGTCCTCGGGCGAGTCGCCGAGCAGGTCACCCCAACTCGTGTAGAACGCGTACTCGTTGTTGAACAGGGCACCGACGAGCGCGAGCACGAGCGTCGTGAACAGTGCCGTCAGGCCGAGGCGCGACAGCGCCTGCATCCACGGCTTGCGCCCCCACGAGCGTCCCCGGACGATGACGAGGAGAACGAGCGCCGCGGCACAGCCGAGCACGATCGGTAGCCACGTCCCGTTCAACCCCATGGAGGAAGGGTAAGGACTCATCCGGGGAATTGCCCGTGAGCCACGCTGGGAGAACGCTCCGAATCGTGGTGTGCGTCACCTCGAGGGCGTCGACGCTCGATCGGGTGGGACGTCGGTTTCGCCCTCGGAGGTGGGGGTCGCGTCGGCGCCGCCCTCGGACGTGGCGGGCGCCGCGGTGATCCACCACGGCGTCGTCGTGCCGGGGCCGTCGCCGTACTGGGCGTCGAGTTCGGCGTCGGCGCGGCGGGCGCTCGCGCGGTCGGCGCGCATCCACTCGATGAAGACGGCTGCGAGCAGGGGCAGCCCGACACTTTCGGCGACGGCGAGCAGCGCTCCGCCGGCGAACTTCTGATCGAGCGAGGCGGACATGTCGCCGCGGTAGGTGGCGGCGGACGCGGCGAAGCCGGGGAAGTGCGGCATGAGCAGGTCGTGATGCGTCATGACGAGGATGCCGGGGATCGCGTCGAACAGGCCGTCGACGCAGGCGAGCAGGACGCGCACGCCGGGGCCGGCCCACGAGGGCAGCAGATCACCGGCGAGCAGGGGCAGCACGACGGTGACCCCGACGACCAGCAGGTGCACGGTGAGCACGATGCGCATCGGCGTGGAGTCGAGCGCGGCCTGGCCGTAGGGCGTGAAGAAGACGACGATGACGCTCACCATCGCGAGGATCGAGCTGACGAACGGGTACATGAGCGCCCGTCCGAGGCGGCCGCCGAGCATCCGACGCAGCGCCGTCGACCCCGTCGCGCCCTCGATGACGTCGACGGGGCGCGCGAGCGCGAAGCCGGTCGGGATGACGGCGACGAGCAGCGCGACCTGCAGCGCGAACACCCACATGAGTCGCGTCGACCACACCTCAACGGGGCCGCACAGCGTGTAGGCGAGGCCGCCGGCACCGAACGTCAGGAACCACGCGAGCCACGAGACGTTCGCTCGTCCGCGTCGGCGTGCGCGGATCCAGGCGGCGACGTAGCCGATCGTCACGACTGCGACGAAGAGGGTGCCCCATGAGCCCGGTCGCCAGTCGGTCAGCCATGACGAGGCATGAAGTTCGTTCACAGCGGGCATTGTGCGCGCGTCGGCTGGGAGGGCGGTGAACTCGCCTCGGCGGCGGTTTCGAACGCGCTCGCGTCTCCTCGGGATCGGGCAACTGCGCACTGCGGCCACGACGCACACGGCTGGGCCCGCATTCGGACGGGTACGGCGAAGGCCCCCATCGGCGAACCGATGAGGGCCTTGCTGACGCTGGTCGGGGTGACAGGATTTGAACTGTTCACTCGACAGATTTGCGCTTAGCTCTGATCTGCACCGTAGGCGTCTGACCTGCGGCGCTGTACACGCTAACGCGTGAGAGTCATGGGCACAAGAGGACACGGCGAACCACAAATTATGCCCGGGTTATGTCCAAATGTGTCCGCGGGCGGCCGCTGATGGCACGGGCCAAGGGCGACTTCGGGACGATCCGCAAGCGGTCGAACGGCCACTTCCAGGCCTACTACATGTTTCCTGATCATGCTTTCCATCGTGCGCCGTCGACGTTCCAGACCAAGGCGGACGCCGAGGGCTGGCTGGCTGCCGAGCGGCGGCTCATCCAGAACGACGAGTGGTCGCCGGCGAAGTCTCGACGGGCGAAGGTGAAGCGCACGACCGAGGCGTTCGCGCCGTACGCCGAGACCTGGCTCGAGCAGCGCGACATCAAGACCCGCACTCGAGCGCTGTACCGCAGCCAGCTCGACCGCTTCCTCCTGCCCGCTTTCGGCGAGATGTCCCTTCGGGACATCTCGCCCGCTGTCGTCCGCACCTGGCACAGCGGACTGGACCCCAAACACCCGACCCAGCGCGCGCATGTGTACTCCCTGTTGCGCACGATCCTCAACGAAGCGGTGCGCGACGACATCCTCGCGCGGAACCCGTGCAACATCCGAAGCGCCGGCGTCACGAAACGGCAGATCACGATCGACCCCGCCACTCCTGCGGAGATCAAGGCGCTCATGGCTGAGATGCCGCAGCGGTATCACGCGTTCGTTCTCGTCGCCGCGTGGTGTGGACTTCGGTTCGGCGAACTGTCCGAGTTGCGGCGCAGAGATATCGACCTCGCGAGCGGCGTAATCCATGTGCGTCGCGCAGTCGTCTGGGACGGCGGGGAGCCGATCGTCGGGCCGCCGAAGAACGGCCTTGGACGGAGCGTGACGATGCCGCCGCACATGGTTGAGCTCGTCGCTGCGCACATCGAGCAGTTTGCTGCGCGAGGGCCGGACGGTCTGCTGTTCCACGCGATCAAGGACCCCAATCGTCAGGTGGGCTCGAACACCGTTCGCCGCCACTGGATCAAGGCACGCAACGCTGTGGGCCGGTCGACCATGCGAGTCCATGACCTTCGGCACACCGGAGCCGTCCTGGCTGCGATGGCGGGCGCGACGGGCAAGGAGACCCAAGACCGTCTTGGTCACCTCAGCGCGGATGCAGCCAGCCGGTACCAGCACGTGGCGCGCGGGCGGGACGCCGAAATCGCGAAGAAGCTGTCGGAACTGGCTGGATACTGAGCCAGTCGGCGAGGCCGTCTCACGTGGCTCGTCTCACACGCGGCGAAATGACGCGGCTTGTGATTCAGGCGCGCGGGTCGCTGTGCCGCTTCGCACCTCGGAGTCCGTCAACCGGGAAGAACCCGTACCTGCCGTGCTCCTTGGCCGTGAAGACGATCTCTACCGTCTGGTCGTCCAGCGGCTCGGTCGGGTCGGTGTTCTCCATGACGATGACCTGACCTGTCGCCTGCCGCTGGATATCGCGATAGAACCCATCGACCACGTGTCGAGGCGGCTCGCCGTCGGCCAAAGGGTCTTGGTCCGGTGGCCGGTAGGTCAGCACCGGCGTGTCAAGCACCACGAAACCTGGGTGCGGAATTTCCCGGTCGGTGCAGTACTTCGCCAGGCTCAGCGTGAACGCAGCGTGAAGGATGGCACGAACGCCCTTACCGTGTGACGATCTCAGCTGGTCTCCTGCCACGACATCCTGCGACGACGCGTCGTAGCGCACATCGTTCGGCGTGGGGAATCCCCACGCTGCGAGGCGCTTTGCCAACTCGGCCGAGAACTCGCGCTGGGCCCGCAGGCTCACGCTCGCCGCAACAGCAGCCGTCTCAGCGGTGGACTCGTCCACGACGATGCGCTTCATCTTCTCAAGCGCCTCCACCTGGTCATACAGGCTCAAGAACCGCTCGATGGATGCCCGCTTGCCGACGAGATCCTTGAGCTCGCTGTTGTCCGAGGCCAGCGACTCCTCGAGTTCGACCAGGCTCGCCTCGAGTTCCTTGCGCGACGCGTCCGACCGCCTGGCGAGTTGTCGGAGTTCCTGACGCCGGTCGTTAACATCGGCAATTGTGGCTTGAAGGTCGTCAGCAAGTACACGAGTGCGGCGGGCCTGCTCATCGACCGCGGCACCGAAGCTAGTCGTGTCTCCCTCACAAGCGGTGTTCTTATGTTGGTTCGCGGGCTCGGCACCGCAGAAGACGCAGGTACCGGCCGTGAAGTAGCCGAGCAGCATGCCGGTCTCTCGCACCGTGGCGAGGCGGGCGAGGTCAGAGGCGTACCGCTCACTCAGGATGTCGAATCGGTTCTTGAGCGCGTTCGCGTCGCCCCACTCTGCCTCGTATGCGGCAAACTGCCTCTGCTGGTCACCAAGCTGTTTCGTCACGGTGGCACGGCGCTCAACCAGTTGGCTAACGGAGCCGCTCTGCTGGTCAATCGAGACGTTGAGCCTGGCTAGCTGGTCGCGCAGGTCAGAGGCCACAGGCGTATCGGATAGTTGCGCCTCAAGCTCACGGAGTAGCCGGTCAACAACGTCGACTTTGGCGTTGCTGAGCTTCGCCAACTCAGACTTCGACTCAACCGGAATCAGACTTGAGTCATCCTCGTCCTGAAGGAATACCTTCAGGACGGACATCTCCTTCGTCTTCGTAACGTAACTGCCGGTCAGCGCTGGCGGCACTTCGGCTTGCATCTGAGTCTCATCAACTACGCACAGGTGGGCGACGTTGCGAAAACTCAGGCTGTCCGTCTCGTTCCGCGCATTCTTGCGAACCTTGCGCCCGTCCAGCCCGATAGCGTTCAGCAGGTACCGAGAGACGTTTCCTAGCGCAACCGGGTTGTGCTTCGCCGCCAACGTGTCGTCTGGAACACCGAGCGGACCCTCGCGCACATCTGAGTAATAAACGCCGAAGTTGCCGCCGTCGACCGACCGGCTCAGGGTGACTACGGTCGTGTCCGGCAACTCAAGCCCAAGCAGCACCGTCGAGTAGTCCTCGCGTTCGGGAATCTCCTTTAGCGCGTTCGCGCCCAGCATGAAGTCGATGGCGTCGACGATGAACGACTTGCCGGTGTCCGACGGGCCACGCACGAGCGTCACTGCCGGGCCGAACGCGACGCTCGCGGGCTCTACGTTCTTACCGATGAAGGTCAGGTGAAGGAGTCTCAGCTGGAGCATTGTCAGTACAACTCTTCCTCGGCAACCCGCGTGAACTCTTCCGACCAGTGCTTCGCGACCGACGACAGCGCCGATCGGAGCGACTGCTCGTCAAGCGTGGCGAAATGGGCGACGACCCAAGCGGCGCGGGAGTGCAGCTGGCTCGCGTACTCCGTCTCCAGCAGGTTGGTGAATCCGTCCGCTGACTCGCTGGCCCAGAACTCGATACCGCCGTCACCCACGCCAGCCTGCGCGAGCCCGGCCCGAACCATGACCTCCAAGCCCGCCTCGATCGCCTCACGCTTGATGCCGAGTTCGCCGGCACGAATTGGGACGGCCGGATGAAGGCTTTCCGGACCCCCAAGATCGGCACTGTGCAGCAAGGAGTGGTCGAGAAGAACAAGCTGATTCAGGTCCAAGTGCTGCGGGAAGGCCTCCTGTAGCAACATCAGCACCCGCAGGCCGACATCGAGAGGGCTGTTGAGCGGCTTCACGACTGCTCCTTTGGGGTCCAGGTCAGGCGTTCGTCGTTGGCTAACTGGTGGCAGATGCCTCTCCGGGCCTGCGGAGCAGCCCACGACACCAAGGGATGCGAGCTCAAGTCGACCACCGTCGAGTGCTCAAGCACCGCCGTCAGACGCTTCATGCGCGAGTCGTGCTGCGCCGCGGCAGTCTCAATCACGCCGTCATAAACGTCATCCTGAAGTCTCTCGAAGGTGCCGTCGGGCACCGCGTCGCGCGCGTCCATCCGAACGGACTCGGCGGCGTAGAACGAATACCTCTGCCGTTTGAAATGCTCGCCGAATGTCGGGTGCCCCCCGAAGTTGTTCGCGTTGGAGAGGTCATCCGCGCAGCCCTCGGCATAGACCTTGCGCAACTCCGAGATGTAGGTGACTTCATGCTCTCCGAACTCATCTGGCGGCTCAGGGAACGGCGAGGGCGCCGGCAGGTGGGCACCGCCAAAGCGCGCCACGTAGTGCGGGGTCTTCTTGTGCGTGTCAAGGGCCTCGTGCAGTTCCACCGACCTAAACATCGAGAAGTCGGTCTCCTGCGCCAGGCCACGCACTCGGCCCAACGTCTCCGCGTCGATGCCCTTCACCAAGGACCGGCCGTCCGCCACTGCTTCGAGAAACCTCTTTCGCAGTTTCGACGGCTTGCTTAGCAACCGGTTCAGCGTGGTGCTGCAACCCTTCGGCGCGAGAAACCTGTATGTGTCGGGCATGACGTAGTCGCTGGCGACCACATGCAGGAAGACCTTGAGGATTTCCGGCCACGCGTCTGAGGGCCCAATCGGACCGGCGTAGTGCTTGCCTTGGAAGCAGTCCCACGGCCCTTCCAACTGTTGGTCGGACTTGAACCCGGCGACATCAATGCCTTCGTCGCCACCGCCGCCGAGCCGCTTGACCTGGACGTAGGTCTCGTCTAGGCCGAGGGCCCATTCCTTGATGAACTCCTCCCACTCGCCGCTGGAGTAGAAGAAGATGCGATGAGCAGGCGGAACCGGCGGTCCAGCGAGAATGAGCGGTGGGCAGGCTGCGGGCTCGGGTAGATCTGAGAGGACCACCCCTGCAGGCGAAGCCGACACCCCGTAGCACCCTTTCGTGTCATCAACCGTTGTCGGTTCAGCACTTTAGAGGAACGCGTGCCGCCGCGCGGGATGTTCGCGCCGATCGCCGCGCCCGACCGCAAGCTCGCGATCCTTTGTGGTCGCGTTTATCTGGGCGGTAGGACGTGTCCTAGGCCGATTCACGGCGTCCGGCCGCCTCAGCTACGCGGTCGGAACCAGAACCATGAGGCGATCCACGTCGGCAGGGTCAACCCGCAGAACACGTGGCCCGCTGCGGTAGGCGGGCAACTCCCCGACAGCGATTCGCTTGCGGAGGGTGCGGATGCTGAGGCCGGTCCGCTCGGCAGCGTCGGCGAGGGATTCGAACTGGCGGCGGGGCTTGAGAGTGTTCGTCATACGTTCCCGAAGGTCAGATCGCGCCGCTGGCGGTCAGACACGGGAACGAAGATCATGGAGTGGACTTGGACCGCCAGGAGGACACATGACGGGCCGCGCAAAATTGAGCCCGGTGCTCACGCCATGGCGGGCAGCCGTATCCCGTGCGAACAAGGTCGCCGCAGCGCGCGTCTACATCGCCGCCAGCGCGAAGAGCGGGCAATCGGTGCCCGACTGGATCAGGCGGATTGCTGACGGTCAGGAGTACTAGCCGCGCAGCTGTTCCTCCAAAGCCGTTGCTACTGCTTCGAACTCGGCCAGCGCGGCCATGAGGTCTTCGACAATCTCGCGAGCGATGATGTCCGGCGACGGCAGGTTGTCGAGGTCTTCGAGTGAGTCGTCCTTCAGCCAGGTGATGTCGAGGTTGGCCTTGTCGCGGGCGACGATCTCGTCGTACGTGAATGGCTTCCAGCGCTCGGACTCGACGCGCTCAGCCGCCGTGTACGCCTCAACGAACTCCTCGAGGTCCGCACGGCGCAGCGGGTTCTGCTTCAGTGTGAAGTGCTTGTTGGTGCGCAGGTCGTAGACCCAGAGCCGCTCAGTCCACGGTTGCCCGGGGCGGGCGACCTTCTTGTCGAAGAAGAGCACGTTGGCCTTCACGCCCTGGGCGTAGAAGATCCCGGTCGGTAGCCGCAGCATCGTGTGCAGGTCGAAGTCGGCGAGCAGCTTGCGGCGGATCGTCTCGCCGGCGCCACCCTCGAAGAGCACGTTGTCAGGCAGCACCACCGCCGCGCGTCCGTTTGTGTCGAGGATCGTCGCGATGTGCTGGACGAAGTTGAGCTGCTTGTTGCTCGTGGTCGCGACGAAGTCCTGACGTTCGATCTCGCGATCCTCCCGGACCTCTCGGCCGTCGGCGCCGACCATCGTCACCGATGACTTGCGACCGAACGGCGGGTTGGAGAGCACGACCGACCAGCGTCGGCCCGGGTCGGCGATGAGTGAGTCGCGCACCTCGATCAGTGAGTCACCGTTCGAAGCGCCCATGCCATGGAGCAGGAGGTTCATCGCGGCCAATCGTGCTGTGCCGTCGACGAGTTCGTATCCCGAGGCGAACCCGTCGCGCAGGTGGTCGCGCTGCCTCGGTGTCATCGACTCGGCGCCGCGCGCAGCGTGGTCATGAGCCACCAGGAGGAAACCGCCGGTGCCGCACGCCGGGTCGACGACCGTGTCGGCGACGGTGGGCCGGATGACGTCGACGATCGCCTGGATCAGAGCCCGAGGGGTGAAGTACTGACCAGCCCCGGACCCCTTGTCCGACGCACCCTTGGACAGCAGTTCCTCGTACGCGTCGCCCTTGATGTCGGTGCCAGACTGCGACCAGTTCTCCTTGTCGATCAGGTCGACGACGAGCCTGCGCAGCTTCGCTGGGTCCTGGATGCGGTTCTGCGCCTTGCGGAAGATCGTGCCGATGACACCGTCCTCGCGGGCGAGGCCGACGAGGATGCGGGTGTACTCGAACTCGAGCTGGTCACCTTGGGCGTCGAGCAGCTTCTGCCACGAGTACTCCTCGGGCACGATCTGCTCCGGCCGCAGCTTCCGGGTGGCCCGCTCGTGCGCCATCTTTAGGAACAGAAGGTACGTCAGTTGCTCGGTGTATTCGATGACGCCGACGCCGTCGTCGCGCAGGACGTCGCAGTATGACCAGAGCTTGTCGACCAAGCGGCGCGAGTCAGTCATTGCTCTACTCCAGGAGGCGGACCTTCGGTGCGTCGGTGTAGATGCCGTCGCCGGCCAGCAGTGGCAGATCATATGAAATCGCCGTGGCTGCGACCCACGCATCGCCCATGTGTTGCTTGTCGGCGAGCGGATGGCCGCTGCACTTGCACGCGTCGCGCAAGGTCGCGAACGCGAGGACGGTTTCCGGCGTGACAGGCAGAGTCGGCGTCCTGCCGAAGTTGGCGTGGAGGTCGGCGATCTTGGCCGGACCCCAGCCTCGGGAGAGGGCGCCGAATCGTCTTTCCTGTCCGCAGCCGGTGCCGTTGTGCCCCACTTATGCCCGCGAGGGGCAAAGCAAAACCGGCCCTGACTGCGTTTCCGCAGGTCAGAGCCGGTTTTCTATCTGGTCGGGGTGACAGGATTTGAACCTGCGACCTCGTCGTCCCGAACGACGCGCGCTACCAAGCTGCGCCACACCCCGCGACTGTCGTCATTGTCGCCACCGAACACGTTCGGCAGCGACACCACACTGTACATGGGCGAATCGGAGCACGCGAATCCGCCATAGGCTACGGTGACGTAACCGGCATCACATCCAGATCGGCTCCCGCACCCGAGGTGATTCACGATGACCGCACAACTGCAGTCGCCGCACACGTCCCGCGTCGACACGGGCCCCACCGAAGTGGGTGAACGCCTCCTGCGCAGCGCCGAGATCAAGAGCTTCGACCCGCTCGTCGCCATCGACTGGGACGCGCCCCTGGACGCCGAAAAGCACGGCTTCTCGCCCGAGTGGAGCTCGCTGTTCGGCACCGACTACTGGAACGAGCTCACACCCGAACAACAGGTGCGCCTCACGCGTCACGAGGCCGCCTCCGTCATGAGCATGGGCATCTGGTTCGAGATGGTGCTCCAGCAAATGATGCTGCGCGACCAGTTCCTCGGCCGCTACCACGACGCCGAGTTCCAGTGGACCCTCACCGAGATCGCCGACGAGTGCCGACACTCGATCATGTTCGCGCGCGCCTCCGAGCGCATCACCGGCACCAGCTACTACCCACCCGCCCACGTGCAGCACCTCTCGCGCCTCCTCAGCCACGTCGCGGGCGGCGAGTGGGCGTACGGCTCGATCCTCGTCGCCGAGGAGATCCTCGACGTCCTGCAGCGCGGCGTCATGGCCGACGAGCGCGTGCTGCCGCTCGTGCGCAAGGTCAACGAGATCCACGTGCTCGAGGAATCACGCCACATGCACTTCGCACGCGAGGAGATGCGCGCCTCCCTGGCCAACGCGAGCGCCGCCCGACGTCGCGCGTCCGGCAACCTCATCGCCACCGTCGCGTACTTCATCGTCCGCTCCCTCATCAGCCCGCAGGCCTACGCCGACGCCGGCCTCGACCCGGCCCGCGCCGTCCGCGAAGCCAAGGCCAACACGCACTTCCACTCGATGCTGCGCTCGTCGTGCACCCACCTCGTCGACTTCCTCGACGAGTGCGGCCTCCTCACGCCGCGCGCCGTGCGCATCTACCAGCGCATCCACGTCATCTGAGGCGCCGTGCCCTTCGCCATCACGAACAGTTGCTGCACCGATGCCGCCTGCGTGCGCGTCTGCCCGGTCGGTTGCATCCACCCAGCGCCCGGTGAGCCGGGTTTCGGCACGAGCGAGATCCTTCACATCGACCCCGCCTCGTGCATCGACTGCGGGGCCTGCGCCGACGCCTGCCCGGTCGGTGCGATCTTCCCGGTCGACCGCCTCGGCGCGCACGACGCGATCTACGCCGACATCAATGCCGCCTATTACTCGGGTTCAAGCGGCTCAACCGGCTCCGACGAGGCGGGCCCCGACCCGAGCGGTGCCGCTGCTTCGCAGCGACGTCACGTCGCCGACGATCTCGACGTCGCCGTCGTCGGCACCGGCCCCGCCGGCATGTACACGGTCAACGAACTGCTCGCGCGCACCGAAGCGCGCATCACCCTCATCGACGAGCACCTCACGCCCGGCGGTCTCGTACGCAGCGGCGTCGCGCCGGACCACCCCCACACGAAGCAGATCGAGCGCGCCTTCGCCCTCGCGCTGCGCCACCCGCGCGTCGAGTTCCTCGGCGGCGTTCAACTCGGGCGCGACGTGACGCTCGCGGAACTCGGCGAGCAGTTCGCTGCCGTGTTCCTCGCCACCGGGGCGGACGCCGCGCGTCGACTCGGCATCGACGGAGAGGACGCGCCACGCGTCACGAGCGCGCTCGACGTCGTCCGCTGGAGTGGCGGCGTGCCGGGCTTCGACACCTCGCCGCTGCCGGAGGCGAACCTCGGCCGCGCGGTCGTCGTCGGCACCGGCAACGTCGCGCTCGACCTCGCGCGCCTGCTCACCCTCTCTCCCGACGAGCTGGGCCGCACCGACGTCGCCGACCGCACCCTCGACTGGCTGCGCGTCCACCGGCTCGACGACGTCGTCCTGCTCGGACGCGGCGACGCGGCCCACGCGGCGTACACCGAAGCCGAGTTCCGAGCCCTGGACCGCATCCCCGGCCTCACAGTGCGCCTGGTCGACGCCGAGGAACCGACTCCCTCGTTCGAACCACACGCCGGCGCACGGATCACCGTCGTGTTGGGCTCCCGTATCGAACAATTCGTCGACCACGGGGGGCACGTCGGCGTACGCGTGGAGCGCGTTGACGGTCCGGCGCAACTCGACGCGGACGTCGTCATCACGTCGCTCGGCTACGACGTGGACGCCGAGGGAGCGACGACGCTCGGGCTCCCCCACGACCCAGCCACCGGCGCCTACCGCCACGAGGGCGGGCGCGTGGTAACCACCGGTGCCGTGCGTGACGGCGCGGGCATCTACGTCACAGGCTGGGCGAAACGTGGAGCGCGCGGCGGCATCGGCGCGAACCGGCTGTGCGCCGCCGAAACCGTCCAGACGTTCGTCGACGACGTGGCGGGCGGCGTCATCGTCTCGCCGAAGCGCACCCGGGACACCCTGCGCGATGCGTTGCGCCTCAAGGGCATCTCGACGACCGACGCCCGCGGCGCCCGCGCCATCGACCGCGCCGAGCGCTCACGCGGTGAGGCCGCCCACCGTCCGCGCGTGAAGTTCGTGACGACCGACGAGCTCGCTCGCACGGCCGCCCGCGGGCGTCGCCTCAGCGTCCGCGGCCGTAGCGCTCGCGGGTGAACGACGCGAGGTCGCCCGCCAGACGCTCGAGCGTCGCTGCAGCGTGATGCCCGCGTTGCCACGCGGCGTGCAGACGCACCGTCAGGGCCCGCCCGTCGTCGTCATGGATGGCCAGTGGCACGAGCCCGAAGCGCGGGTCGTCGGTGAGCACGCAGACGCCGCGCGCGGATGCCGCGACGGCCTGCGCAACGACGGGTGAACCGAACTGCGCCGTCGGCTCCACGCCGAGCCCGGCTGCGTTCATCGAGGCGTCGAAGATGCGCCGCGCATGGAAGCTGCGCTCGAGGAGCAACAGGTCCGCGTCGGCCAACTCCGTGAGGTCGATGCCCTCGCGTGAGGCCCACGGATGCGTCGGCGCCACGTACGCCCACAACCCCAACTCGGCGACGATGCTCGAGGCGAAGTCCCGCGGCGGCGCGACAGGTGCGACGACGAGATCGGCCCCGCGTCGCAGTGTTTGGTAGATGCCGTCGACCTGCGCCTCGTCGATACGTGGCAACGGCGCGTCCGCGCCCCACGTCGCCACCCACGGCGCCAGGACGTCATCACGTGTCGTTCCCGGCGCGACGAGACGCACGTGCTGCAACCGACCGGCCGCCACTCCCCTGGCGGCAGTGCTGACGTCCTCCGCCTGCCGCAGGAGTCGGCGCGCCACGGGCAGCACGTCGCGCCCCGCGGAGGTGAGACGCAGACGCCCGTCCTCACGGTCGAAGAGCCGGATCTTCAACTGCCGTTCGAGTTGTTGGATCTGCCGCGTCACGGCGGGTTGGCCGACCCCCAGACGCTCCGCGCCGGCCGTCACCGTGCCGGCGTCGGCCACCTCGACGAAGCAACGCACCGCGCGCAGTTCCATGCCCTCACCTCACGCCGACGAACCCCTCGCAGGGTCATTCCAGATTGGAATGCCAATCATCGAAAACTGATATTGGACAGCATAGGTGCGAGCGGCGAAAGTTGGCCTCAGACCCTTGTGTCCACCACCGCGCACGACGGCGGTGGCACCAACCTTCGAGAGGAAACCGACGATGACCACGTCCTCGCAGATCCCCCAGGAGCGCAAGCTCGTCACCTCGATCCCCGGCCCGAAGAGCCAGGAGCTGCACCAGCGCACGAAGGCTGCAGTCTCCGCGGGCGTCGGCATCGGCCTGCCGGTGTACGTCGAGCGCGCGGGCGGTGGCATCCTCGTCGACGTCGACGGCAACCATCTCATCGACTTCGGCTCCGGCATCGCCGTCACGAGCGTCGGCAACTCGGCCCCGAAGGTCGTCGAGAAGGCCAAGAACCAGCTCGACGACTTCACGCACACCTGCTTCATGGTGACGCCGTACGAGGAGTACACGGCCGTCTGCGAGAAGCTCAACGAACTCACCCCCGGCGACCACGAGAAGCGTTCGGCGCTGTTCAACTCGGGCGCCGAGGCCGTCGAGAACGCCATCAAGATCGCACGCCACCACACCGGGCGCACCGCCGTCGTCGCGTTCGACCACGCCTACCACGGCCGCACCAACCTGACGATGGCGCTCACGGCCAAGAACATGCCGTACAAGCAGGGCTTCGGCCCGTTCGCCTCGGACGTCTACCGCATGCCGATGGCCTACCCCTTCCGTTGGCCCGGCAACCCCGAGACGATCGTCGAGGACGCCTTCGAGGCATTCACCTCGGCCGTCCACGCGCAGGTCGGCGAGCAGAACGTCGCCGCCGTCATCATCGAGCCCATCCAGGGTGAGGGTGGCTTCATCGTGCCGCCCACCGGCTGGCTCGCGAAGATCGCCGAATGGTGCCGCGAGAACGGCATCGTCTTCATCGCCGACGAGGTGCAGAGCGGCTTCTGCCGCACCGGCGACTGGTTCGCGTGCGAGGCCGAGGGCGTCGTCCCCGACCTCATCACGACGGCCAAGGGCATCGCGGGCGGTCTGCCGCTCGCTGCCGTGACGGGCCGCGCCGAGATCATGGACGCCGTCCACGCCAGCGGCCTCGGTGGTACGTACGGCGGTAACCCCGTCGCCTGCGCCGGTGCGCTCGGCGCCATCGAGACGATGCAGAGCGAGAACCTGCCGGCGCGCGCCAAGGAGATCGAGAAGATCTTCCGCGAGCGCCTCGGCGAGATCGCGAAGAAGCACGACGTCATCGGCGACATCCGTGGCCGCGGCGCCATGATGGCCGTCGAGATCGTCAAGCCGGGCACGAAGGAGCCCGACGCCGACCTCACGAAGAAGGTCGCAGGCCTGTCGAACAGCGAGGGCGTCGTCACCCTGACAGCCGGCACGTACGGCAACGTCCTGCGCTTCCTTCCGCCGCTCGTCATCGACGACGCGCTGCTCGGCGAGGGCCTCGACATCATCGCGGCCTCGTTCGACTCCGCTCTCTCCTGACCCTTTTGTCGGACCTGCCCACTAGCGTGAAGGGCACGTCCGACCTCGTTCTTCGCTCCAGACAAGGAGATTCGTTCCATGGTTGATGTCAAGAAGCTCATCGGCTCGGTTCCCACCGGCCTGTTCATCGGTGGCGAGTGGCGTGACGCCGAGGGTGGCAAGACCCTCGAGGTCACGAACCCCGCCACGGGCGAGGTGCTCGCGAAGGTGGCCGACGCGTCGCCCGCCGACGGTGACGCCGCCCTCACCGCGGCCGCCGAGGCGCAGCCCGAGTGGGCCGCCACCCCGGCCCGCGACCGTTCGGAGTTGCTGCGCAAGGCGTTCGAGCTCATCACCGAGCGCGCCGACGACTTCGCCGCGCTCATGACCCTCGAGATGGGCAAGCCTTTCGCCGAGGCCAAGGGTGAGGTGACGTACGGCTCCGAGTTCTTCCGCTGGTTCGCCGAGGAGGCGGTGCGCATCTCGGGCACGTACATGCCCGCGCCGAACGGTGCCTCGCGCCTGCTCACGATGAAGCAGCCCGTCGGCCCGTGCCTCATGGTGACGCCGTGGAACTTCCCGCTCGCCATGGGTACGCGCAAGATCGGCCCGGCCCTCGCGGCCGGCTGCACCATGGTCATCAAGCCCGCGTCGGAGACGCCCCTGACGATGCTCGCGCTCGCTGCGCTGCTCGAGGAGGTCGGTGTGCCGAAGGGCGTCGTCAACGTCATCACGACCACCGACTCCGGTGGCGTCATGGAGCCGCTCATCCGTGACCCGCGTGCCCGCAAGCTGACGTTCACCGGCTCCACCGGTGTCGGCCGCAAGCTCGTCGAGCAGAGCGCCGAGCAGCTGCTGCGCGTTTCGATGGAGCTGGGTGGCAACGCGCCGTTCATCGTCTTCGACGACGCCGACCTCGACGCCGCCGTCGAAGGCGCCATGGCCGCGAAGATGCGCAACATCGGTGAGGCCTGCACCGCGGCCAACCGCATCTACGTGCACGCCGATGTGGCCGAGGAGTTCGGCGACAAGTTCTCCGCCAAGATGAAGGCGATGACGGTCGGCAACGGCATGGACGAGGGCGTCACCGTCGGTCCGCTCATCACCGAGAAGGCCGTCAAGAACGTCAAGCGCCTCATCGAGTCGGCCGTCGGCGACGGCGCGACGAAGGTGTGCGGCGACGACGAGGTGCCCGCCGGCGGTCACTTCGTCGCCCCGACGGTGCTCACGGACGTCTCGCCGACGTCGGACATCGTGCGTGAGGAGATCTTCGGCCCGGTGGCCGCGATCCAGACGTTCACCGACGAGGACGACGTCATCAAGCGCGCCAACGACACCGAGTACGGCCTCGCGGCGTACTTCTTCACCACCGACTTCTCTCGCGCCATGCGCGTGTCCGAGAAGCTCGAGTACGGCTTGGTCGGCGTCAACGCGGGCGTCATCTCCAACGCGGCCGCGCCGTTCGGCGGCGTCAAGGCATCCGGCTTCGGTCGCGAGGGGGGCTTCGACGGTATCGACGAGTACCTCGAGACGAAGTACGTGGGAATGACGATCTGATGTCGGACGCCATCTACAAGGTCACGAACCCGCTGACGGGTGAGGTCGAGGAGACCTTCCCGACGGCGAGTGACGAGCAGGTCAAGGCCGCGCTCGAGGCTGCGTACGAGGCGCGTGCGTCCTGGCGTGCCACCCCGCTCGAGGAGAAGGTCGCGGTGATGAACCGCGTCGTGGACCTCTACGACGCACGCCAGGACGAGCTGGCCCGCATCATCGGCGTCGAGATGGGCAAGCCCTCCTCGCACGCGACGGGTGAGGTGTGGCTGGCCGGTGACATCCACCGGTTCAACGCGAAGCACGCTGCCGAGGCCTTGGCCGACGTCGAGCTCGACCTGGGCGAGCGGGACGGGCGCGCGTTCATGCGCAAGGAGCCGATCGGCGTCATCGTCGGCGTCATGCCGTGGAACTACCCGTACTACCAGGTGGCTCGCTTCGCGGCGCCGAACCTGTTGTTGGGCAACACGATTCTGCTCAAGCACGCGCCGCAGTGCCCGCGCTCGGCGCAGGTGATCGAACAGATCTATCGCGACGCCGGTGTGCCGGAAGGTGTCTACACCAACCTGTACGCCACCAACGAGCAGATCGCCTCGCTCATCGAGGACCCGCGTGTGCAGGGTGTTTCGCTCACCGGTTCCGAGCGGGCCGGTTCGGCCGTCGGCGAGAACGCCGGGCGCAACCTCAAGAAGGCCGTGCTCGAACTCGGCGGCTCCGACCCGTTCATCGTGCTACCGGACGCCGACCTGGAGAAGGCCGTCGCCGACGGCGTTTCCGGACGCTTCGAGAACTCGGGGCAGGCGTGCAACGCGGCGAAGCGGTTCATCGTCATCGGCGACGAGGCGTACGACTCGTTCGTGTCGCGTTTCTCGGAGGCCGTCGAGGCGCTCGTCATGGGCGACCCGGCGGACGAGAAGACCGACGTGGGCCCGCTCGTCAACGAGGACGCGGCGCAGGGCATCCAGTCGCAGATCGACGACGCCGTGCAGGCGGGCGCTCGTGTCATCACCGGTGGCACGCGGCCCGACCATGCGGGTTCGTTCGTCACGCCGACGGTCCTCACGGACGTCACGCCCGAGATGCGCGCGTGGTCGGAGGAGATCTTCGGCCCGGTCGCCGTCGTCTACAAGGCGAAGGACGAGGCCGACGCTGTACGCATCGCGAACGACACGCTCTTCGGGTTGGGGGCCTCGGTGCACTCGGGGTCGGTCGACGCCGCGATGCGCGTGGCCGACCAGCTCGAGTCGGGCATGGTGTCGATCAACGAGCCGCCCGGCTCGTCGTCCGAGCTGCCCTTCGGCGGAGTGAAGCGCTCCGGCTTCGGGCGTGAGCTAGGCACGTACGGGTTCGAGGAGTTCAGCAACCACCGGATGATCCGCATCGCCGGCGACAAGGCGGCTGCCTCGTCCGAGTGACGCCGGTTTCCCCGCTTGCGCGAGATGTCGCGCGATGGGGGAAAGTCGACAACGAAGCGTCCCCACGTGCGCGATTTCTCGCGCACGTGGGGACGTTTCGTTTCGGTGGGGCGGTCCCCGTCGCAGTGCCAGCAACCGTTGGGCAGAGTTTCCTACGGTTGGGCCGAGGCAACCACTACCCAACCGCAGGGAAGTCTGCCCAGCGACGACGAGCGACTCCCGTCAGCGGGCGCCGACCGTCGCCAGCTCGGCCGGCTCGTCGGCCGTCACACTCGGCTGGGCCGAGGCGGCCCCTACCCAATCGCAGGAAAGCCTGCCCAGCGCCAAACGTCCGCACCAACGACGAACCGCCCGCCGCCCGCTGATCAGCGAGGCGACGGGCGGCACGACCCGAGACGGATCGTCAGCTCATGGCAAACATCTCGAGGTGCGTCTTGACGACGATGACGCGCGGGCCGGTGACCGACGCGTCGAACGTCGCACGCAGAGCGTCGGTGAGCTCCGAGTAACCCGCGTCGTCACCGACCGAGACCTCCTGCGCCTCGACGCCGAACGCCTTGGCAAGCGTGATGAAGTCCGGGCGGGCGAGCCCGGTGTGGGTGGCCTGCCCGAAGGTGGCCACCATGTACTCGCGCAGGATGCCGTAGCCGCCGTCGTCGACGATGAGCCACGTCACCGGGATGCCGTGCTGCACAGCGGTGGCCAGCTCCGAGATCGAGTACATCGCCGAACCGTCACCCGCGACGGCGACGACGCGCTCGCTGCCGCCGACCGAGAACTCCGCGTCGACGTCGGAGAGCTTCAGCCCGCGCTTCTCCGCGAGCGCCACGGCGCCGCCGAGGGCTGCGGGGAACGCGAAGCCGAGGCCGCCGGCGCCCTGGCCGGAGTGGAAGCCGCCGGTGCGGCCGTCCCAGCAGTTCCAGCCCCAGTAGGCGGCGATCGTCATGTCCCAGAACGTCGGCACATTGTCGGGGATGCCGGCACGGATGGCGTCCATGAACGCGCGCTCGTGCGCGAGGTCCTGCCCGTCGAGGCGCTCGACGATGGCCTTGCGCGCCTCCGCGGCCCGCTCGGCGCCCGACTCGCGACCTTCCGTCGGCTGCGAGGGGTAAGCCGAAACGAACGCCTCGAGCGCGGCCTTCGCGTCACACGCGATACCGAGTGCGGGGTGGTTCGACTCGAGCACGCGCGGCTCGGCGTCGACGTGGATGAGCTTGCCGGACGGCTCGAGCGTGAAGTAGTTCGACGTCACCTCACCGAGCGACGTGCCGACGGCGAGCAGGACGTCGGCGTCGGCGAGCAGGTCGGTGACCGCACGGTCCTCGACCCACGACCCCATCGACAGCGGGTGCTCGACGGGGAAGCCCGAGTTGCCGCCCGGCGAGCAGACGACGGGGGCGTCGAGCTTCTCGGCGAGGGTGAGCAGCGCCTTCTCCGCACCGGCGCGGCGCACACCACCACCGGAGACGATGGCGGGACGCTTCGCCGAAGCGAGCAACTGCACTGCGGCCCACACGAGTTCGGGGCGCGGCCCCTCGGGCGTCGGGGAGGCGTTGGCCGTGCGGATCGGCGGGATCTCCGTCTTGGCGAGCAGGACGTCCTGCGGCACCTCCACCCAGACCGGCCCACGCGGGTGGGTCATCGCTTCCAGCCACGCCGACTCGATGGCCGTCGGGATGGCGGCGTGGTGCGTCACCGTGCGCTGAGACTTCGTGACGTCGATGGCGGCGCGACGCTGCTCGTCGAGCTGGTGAAGCATGCCGCGACGCGCACCGCCGAGGCCGGAGACCGGCACCTGCGACGCGACGACGACCATCGGAACCGAGGTGGCGTACGCCTCCTGCAGACCCGGAAGCGCCGTCAACGCGCCGGGGCCGGTGGAGAGGAAGAGCGCCGCCGGCTTGCCCGAGACGCGCGAGTACCCGTCGGCCGCGAAAGCAGCGTTGTTCTCGACGCGGCTGCTCATGAAGTGCAGCCCCGAACGGCGCAGCGCGTCGAACAGGCCCAGCGCGTGCTGGCCCGGGATGCCGAACACGGTCGTCGTGCCGAGCGCCTCGAGCGTCTCGACGACGAGGTCGCCACCGTTGCGGATCTTCGGAGCGGCTTCCCCTGCCGCCGTCGAACGGATCTGTTCGCTCACTTGCTCTCCCCGTAGGTCGTGTTGGACTCGCCGTAGGCCGGGCCGCCCGCGGGGGCGTCCTTGCCGAGTGCGAGCAGCGACATGTACTCGTACACGACGTTCGCCGCGGCGAGACCCGTGAGCTCGGCGTGGTCGTACGGCGGGGCGACCTCGACGACGTCGGCGCCGATGAGGTTCGTGCCGCGCAGGCCGCGCAGAATCTCGAGCAGCTCGCGCGACGTCAGACCGCCCGGCTCGGGCGTTCCGGTGCCGGGCGCGTGGGCCGGGTCGAGAACATCGATGTCGAGCGAGACGTACAGCGGACGGTCGCCCACGCGCTCACGCAGGAAGCCGACGACCTCGTCGACACCCATGCACATGACGTCGTTGCTCGTCACGACACCGAAGCCGAAGCGCGCGTCGTCCTCGAGGTCCTGCGTGCCGTAGAGCGGGCCACGGGTGCCGACGTGGCAGACGCCCGAGGAGTCGATGATGCCTTCCTCGAACGCGCGACGGAACGGCGTGCCGTGCGTGTACTCGGCGCCGAAGTAGGTGTCCCACGTGTCGAGGTGGGCGTCGAAGTGCAACAGCGCGACGGGGCCGTGCTTCTTGGCGTGCGCGCGCAGCAGCGGCAGGGCGAGGGTGTGATCGCCGCCGATCGTGATGAGAGAGGTGCCGTCGCTGACGAACTGCGCCGCGGCCTCCTCGGCCGTCTTGAGCGCCTCGTCGATGTTGAACGGGTTGAGTGCCACGTCACCGGCGTCGGCGACCTGCAGCTCCGCGAACGGCGAGACCGACTGCGCGGGGTTGAACGGACGCAGGAGGCGCGAGCTCTCACGCACGTGCGTCGCACCGAAGCGCGCACCGGGGCGGTAGGAGACGCCCGAGTCCCAGGGCATGCCGACGACGGCGACGTCCGCCTTGGACACGTCCTCGATGCGCGGCAGGCGCGCGAAGGTGCCCAGGCCCGCGTAGCGCGGGGTGAGGGCGGCGTTGACCGGGCCGATGCGGCCGTTCGTCTCGACGCGGGGGTGGTCCATGTCGTGAGCTCCTTGGGTCGGCCCGGGTTGTCGTGCGACGCCCAGGTCACGTGCGTTCGATCACAATCAGGTTAACGGACGTGTTTACCCAGGGGAATCCGTTGTTTGTTAAGAGTCGATCTCTTACATTGGTCGAATCCCCACTCCATGTGACGCAGACGACACACCGTGCCGTGCCACCCATCCAGCGAAGGAGGCCCTTTCCGTGGACCTCAACCTCGCGATCGTCGTCCTGTATCTCGTCGCCATGCTGGCGTTCGGGTTCTGGGGTCGCTCGCGCACCAAGAACAGTTCGGAATACCTCGTCGCCGGGCGTCGCCTCGGTTACTTCCTCTACACCGGAACGATGGCGGCCGTCGTGCTCGGTGGCGCCTCCACCGTCGGCGGTGTCGGCCTGGGTTACAAGATGGGCCTGTCGGGCATGTGGCTCGTCGTCGCCATCGGCGTCGGTGTTCTGCTGCTCTCGCTCCTGTTCGCCGGCACGATCCAGAAGCTGCGCGTCTACTCCGTCAGCGAGATGCTCGCCTGCGCTACGGCCACAAGGCCATCGGCGCGTCCAGCATCGTCATGCTGGCCTACACGATCTTCGTCTCGGTGACGTCGACGGGCGCCTACGCAACCGTCCTCCACGTTCTCCTGGGCTGGGACCGCTGGCTGTGCATCGTCGTCGGCGGTGGCGTCGTGCTCGTCTACTCCGGCATCGGCGGCATGTGGTCGATCACGCTGGCCGACCAGGTGCAGTTCATCATCAAGACGATCGGCATCTTCGCACTCATGCTGCCGTTCACGCTGAGCAAGGCCGGCGGCTTCGACGGCATCCGCGAGCGCATGGGTGACCAGGCGTTCAACCTCATCAGCGACAAGAACTTCGGCGCCGACCCGCAGCCGATCCTCACCTGGTTCGTCGTCTTCACCCTCGGCCTCCTCATCGGCCAGGACATCTGGCAGCGCGTGTTCACGGCCCGCTCCCCCGAGGTTGCTCACTGGGGCGGCGCTGCCGCCGGTATCTACTGCATCTTCTACGGTGCTGCCGGCGCCGTCATCGGCATGGCGGCCCACGCCTCGCTGGGCGACAAGATCAAGGTGAAGGACGACGTCTACGCCGAGGTGGCCGACAAGATCCTGCCCGTCGGCATCGGCGGTCTCGTGCTCGCCGCCGCCGTCGCCGTCGCCGCCATGATGTCGACCGCGTCCGGCGCGCTCATCGCCGCCGCGACCGTGGCCCGCAACGACGTCGTGCCGATGATCACCGGCAAGGCCAAGGCCACCGGTGAGTCGGCCGAGGACCCGCACAGCGACAAGAACATCCGCGAGAACCGCACCTGGGTGCTCGGCCTGGGCATCGTCATCATCGCCATTGCGGCGTGGATGAGCTCCCTCAAGGCCGGCGGGGACATCGTCGTCGCATCCCTGACGATCGCGTACGACATCCTCGTAGGTGGTCTGCTCATCGCGATCCTCGGTGGCTTCGTGTGCAAGCGTGGCAACGGCCAGGGCGCTGCGGCGTCGATGATCGTCGGCACCGTGGTCACGCGCGGCACGATGGCCGTTCTCGCTGTTCAGCTGGGCGACCCGCTGCTCGGCATCCTCGACAACTAGCCGATCTACTTCGGCCTGCTCGCCTCCCTCGTCACGTTCGTCGCGGTCTCGCTCGCGACGAAGCCCGTGCGCCCCGAGGTGCGCGAGGAGTGGGACGCTCGCGTCAGCGGTCGCATCGAGACGGAAGGTGTTCGCACCTCCTGATCGAGGCGAACGCGTCGAGCGGCGCCCGACGGTGACTTGCATCTCACCGCCGGGCGCCGTTTGCTTGATGCATGACCCAGAATCCGAACCCTTACGGCGACCCGCAGCAGGGTCAGAACCCTCAGCAGTACGGCGGGCAGACCGGCGCCTACGGTGCGCAGAACCTCCAGCAGCCTGGCGGGTACGGCCAGCAGGGCTACGGCGCGCCGCAGCAGCCTCCGTACGGCGGCTACCAGCAGCCGCAGCAGTTCGGCCAGCAGTACGGCCAGCAGCCGTACGGCCAGATGGCGCCGAAGCGCAGTGGCGTCGCGACGACGTTCGGCATCATCCTCGCCATCGTCGCCGGCATCATCGCACTGGGTGCGTTGGGCTCGACGGCCCAGAACCCGCCCTACGGAAGCGGC
Organism: Dermacoccus sp. Tok2021; assembly: GCF_019895135.1. Lineage (NCBI taxonomy): Bacteria > Bacillati > Actinomycetota > Actinomycetes > Micrococcales > Dermacoccaceae > Dermacoccus > Dermacoccus sp. Tok2021. Next base: position 22,411 of record NZ_JAGTHU010000006.1, on the reverse strand, counting down.
GCGGCCTACACGATCGGCTGGTTCATCGGCATGGCCATCTTCGTCGGCGTCCCGGCCCTCGGTGCCTACCTGTTGCTGACGTCGCACAAGCGCAAGGCCAAGCGCCAGAACTGGTAATAGACGCCAAGAAGGCCCCATGAGTGCGACATGTCGCGCCCATGGGGCCTTCTCGTCCGCAGATTTCCCCACAAGCGCGGCATGCCGCGCATGTGGGGACGATCAGCGGCTGTTGGGCACGAGCGTCATGAGGACGAGCGTCTCCTCGTCGTGGAGGTTGCGCCACGTGTGCGGCTCGCGGCCGGGGAAGGTGAGCGTGTCGCCCTCGCCCACTTCGAAGGTCTCGTCGTGCATACGCACCTCGAGCCGGCCAGTGACGACGTGCCACACCTCGACGTCGCAGTCGATGGCGTAGAGCTCGTTCTCTCCCGCGCCTCCCGGCGCGATGACCGCGCGCAGCACCTGCACGGCACGTTCCTCGCGGCTCGTCACGAGGCGCTCGTCGATGCCGTTTCCGCCCAGGTCGACGGGAGAGGCCTCCTCGAGCCGCACCAGCGACGTGCGCGGCGCCGTGAACAGCGAGCCGACGTCGATCTGCAGCACCTGGCACAGGGTGACGAGCGACGCCACGGACGGCGACGTCAGGTCTCGCTCCACCCGGGAGAGGAAACCCTTCGTCATGCCGGCGAGCTGAGCCGTCTGCTCCAGCGTGTAGCGGCGGGCCAGGCGGGCGTTGCGCAGGCGCGCGCCGACGGCCACGCTCTCGCGCAGGCCTTGAACCGGTAGCGACTTCATGCGCGCCTCTCGTCCCGAGTTGAGTTGCGCGAAACCCTACCCGCTCGCTGTTCCACCTCGGGGAATCGTTCGAATTCGTTTTCAGTCCAGGCTGATCGGGCCGTACTCGCCGAGCAGTTCACCCGGTCCGGGGTTTTCTGGGCTGCACTCGCCACCGAGGTGCTTCATGACACCCCAGACAGCGTTGAGGCCCGTCTGCACGGCGCCCTCGGCCCAGCCGGCCGTCCACGAGATGTCGTCACCCGCGAGGAAGATGCCGCGCTGGTGCTCGGGCAGGTCCTCCTTCGCGAAGTGCGTGAACAGGCGCTGCTGGTAGCGGTAGTGCCCCGGCAGGTTCGCCTTGAAGGCGCCCATGAAGTTCGGGTCCGACTCCCACGACACCGTGATCGGCTGCCCGACGACGTGACTCGCGATGTCGACGCCGGGGTAGATCTGCGCGAGCGAGTGCAGCATGAGCTCCATGCGCTGCGTCGCGTCGAGCGACAGCCACTTCATCGCGTCGTCGTTCCACGTGTACGACAGCAGGATGACGCCGGGCTTGTCCGGGCCGTCGTCGAGCAGGTACGTGGCGCGGTTGAGGCGGTCGGTCAGCGTCATCGACATGACGTCCTGGCCGGTCTTCGGGTCCTTGTCCTTCCAGAAGGGCCGGTCGACCATGACGAACGTCTTCGAGCTCTGCATGTAGTGCGAGCGTTCGAGCGCCATCCACATTTCCGGGGAGAACAGGGCCTCCTCGGTGTCGATGCGCGTCGACAGCAGCCACGACTGGCAGCTCGTGATGGCCGCCTTGTACGTCGCCTTGCGGCCCCAGCGTTCGGAGATCTCGAGGTCGCCGTTCTCCGCGCGGCGGATGCGGCGCACCTCCCCCGCGGGAGCTCCGTTGTGCAGCGACCGCAGCGACGTGCCGACCGGCCAGTGCTTCATCTCGGCCGGCTCGTACGCCCACAGCCCCTCCGGCAGACGCTGGGCGCCACCGAGGATGCGGCGGTGACGGTCGTCGGCGTCGGTGTAGACGACCCGCAGGATCTCGAGGATGGAGTTGGGGAAGTCGGTGTCCCAACCGCCAGTGCCGAACCCGACCTGGCCGAACGCCTCGCGCGCCGCGAAACCCGCCTTTCTGAACGCGTCACTCGCCGCGATGAAGCCGTAGAACGTCTGCTCGTCCATGCGCGGCACGAGCTCGTTCCAGATGCGCTTGATCGTGGGCACGTCGCGCTCACGGATGGCGGTCTGCATCTCGAGGAACTGCGCGTCGTCCTCGACCGCGGCGCGCCAGGCGTCGGCCACGTGGGTGAAGAACTCGGGCAGGTCGGCGGGTGTCTCGGCGTAGTGCTTCACGCCGCCCAGCTCGACGACGGTGCTCGGCGTGACCTCCGAGAGCGGGTTGGGGAACGCCTCCGTCTCGAGGCCGACCATGTCGATGTAGTGGTAGAGCGCTTTGCTCGACTCGGGGAAGCGCATGCCGCCGAGGTCGACCGTGACGTCCTTCGCGGCGGCGAAGCTCTCCGAGCGCAGGCGCCCGCCGATGCGGTCGGCTTCGTAGACGACGGGCTTGAGGCCCATCTTCATGAGTTCGAGGGCCGCGACGAGGCCCGAGACACCGCCACCGACGACGGCAACCTCGGTGCCGTACATCTCCTCGGGCACGCTGCCGAGGCCGGCAGGGTGTGCGAGGAAGTGGTCGTAGCTGAAGGGGAAATCAGGGTTCAGCATCGTGATCGGAGGCTGCTTCGCGGCCCCGTCACTCGGAAACTCGGTCACTGCTGTCATGTCACCTTCACCCCTTCGGCGGTCGACTGCCGATCCGCGCGAACCCACGATGCCACAATGAGGCGACGGACGTTGCTCCGAGAGCAACCATCGTCTTCAACCTGTTCAAATGTGAGGTCCGAGAAGCTCAGCCACCGCGCTCCCAGGCGGCGTACGTCGTCGGGCGGCGACGGCCGAGGTAGTCCACCTCACGGCGAGCGGCGTCGATGTCGTCGCGCGTCACGTCGCCGAGGATGATGCGGGATGCGTCGTCGCCCGCCGCGAGCAGACCGCCGTTGGGCCCGACGATGACGCTGCCGCCACCAAGCACGAGCCCGTCCTCCTCCCCCGTGTGGTTGGCGTACGCCAGCGCGACGCCGTTCTCGAGGGCACGGGCGCGCAGGAGAACCTGCGGTACGTCGTCGAAACCGGCCGCGAGCGCCGTCGGTGCGAGCACCACGTCGGCCCCGGCCACGGCGGCGGCGCGCACGGCCTCGGGGAACTCGACGTCGAAGCAGATGAGCAGTGACACCCGCAGACCCGCGAGCTCCACCGTCGTCGGCGGGGCCTCGGAGCAGGCGAAGGCCCGCGGTTCGTCGTCGCCGAACAGGTGCACCTTGCGGTACGTCAGCGCGAGTTCACCGTTCGCGTCGAAGAGCACGGCGCCGATGTACTGACGCCGCTTCTCCTCGCCGAGTTCCTCGACCTGCGGGTAGCTCGCGACGAGTGCCACTTTGCGATGCTTCGCGATGCGTCCCAGCTCCGCGAGGATGCCGCGCTCGGCGGCGGGATCGACGGTGCGCAGCAGCAGCGGCGCGTACCCACTGACGAACAGTTCCGGCGTGACGAGGACGTCGGCGCCGTCACCGGCCGCCCGCGCAGCGGCCTCGTCGATCGCCCGCAGATTGGCCGCCTGATCCCCGACGGTCGCGTTCCCCTGCATCACCGCAATTCGCATGGTGTGAGCCTAAGCGTCAGACCTTCGGCGTCGCCCGCTCGATGATCGCCGCGGTGTCGACGCCGCGTCCGAGGGTGCCGAACGCGTTGCCTGCTACGCCGGCGAGGCGCGAGCCGGTGAAGCCGTCGGCCACTGCCGGGTGACCGAAACGCACGAGCAGCGAGCCCTGCAGCGCGAGGGCGAGGCGTTCGACGACGGTGCGTGCCCGGTACTCGAGGTCGCCGGTGTCGGCGAACTCGTTCTTGAGCTCGGTGACGTAGGCGTCGAAGTGGGCGTCGGCTCCGGCCGCGGCGTCGAGTTCGTCGAAGAGAACTTCGAGCGACTCGGGCTGACGGGCGGTGGCGCGCAACGTGTCGAGCGCGGCGACGTTGCCGCTTCCCTCCCAGATCGACAGCAGCGGCGACTCACGGAACAGGCGCGGCATCCGCGAGTCCTCTGCGTAGCCGTTGCCACCGAAGCACTCGAGCGCCTCGACGGCGTGCGACGGCCCGCGCTTGCACACGTAGTACTTGCTCACGGCGAGACCGATGCGGCGCAGCATGGCGGCGCGCTCGTCGCCGGCGTGGGCCTTGTCGGTGAGGCCTGCGAGCCACAGCGCCACCGTCAGGGAGGCCTCGGCCTCGATCTCGAGATCGGCGATGACGTTGCGCATGAGCGGTTGATCGATGAGCGACTTGCCGAACGCCGCACGGTGCGTGACGTGGTGGGCGGCGCGCTGGATGCCCTGCGTCATGATCGTCGCGCTGCCGATCACGCAGTCGAGGCGCGTCACGTTGACCATCTCGATGATGGTGCGGACGCCGCGGCCCTCGTCGCCGAGGCGGTAGGCGACGGCGTTCTCGTACTCGATCTCGCTGCTCGCGTTGGAGTGGTTGCCGAGCTTGTCCTTGAGGCGCTGGATGCGGATCGGGTTGCGCGATCCGTCCTCGAGCACGCGCGGCACGACGAAGCAGGTCATGCCGCCGGGTGCCTGGGCGAGCGTGAGGAAGATGTCCGACATCGGGGCCGACGTGAACCACTTGTGGCCCACGAGGCGGTAGGTGCCGTCGGGCTGCGGTGTGGCGCTCGTCGTGTTGGCGCGCACGTCGGAGCCGCCCTGCTTCTCCGTCATCGACATTCCGGCGATGATTCCGGGCTTCGTCGGCGCGTAGGCGAGGTTCGGGTCGTAGCCGCGGGCCGTGAGCAGCGGCCTGTAGCGCGCGGCCAGTTCCTCGTCGGCGCGCAGTGCGGGGACGGCGGCGTACGTCATCGTGATCGGGCAGCCGTGCCCGGCGTCGGCGGTGATCCAGGCCGAGTACTTCGCCGCGCGCACGAGGTGCGCGTTCGGGTCGTCGCTGGCCCACGGCGCCCCGTGGAGGCCGAAGCGCGTCGCGTGCTCCATGAGCGAGTGGTAGGCCGCGTCGTACTCGACCTCGTCGATTCGGTTGCCGAACCGGTCGTGCGTGTGCAGCCGCGGCACGTTGCGCTCGGCGAGGTCGCCCCAGCGCAGTGCCTCACTCGAACCGGCGAGCACACCGACCTCGTCGAGTTCGGCGAGCGACTCGCCCGCATCCGCCTGTTCGAGCGCTTCGCGCAGCACGGGGTAGGCCGCCGGGTTGTAGTCCTCGAGCGGCGTGGACTGGTTGAGCACCTCGTGGGTCTGCATGGTCTCTCCTCGTTCGGATCAGGCGGCGGCGTAGGGGTGGGGGCTGAGGCCGACGGTGCGGCGAAGTTCGGCGCGGTAGGCGTCGTACGTGCGACGCAGACGCTGCGCCGGCCAGTTCTTCGGGGCCAGGCTCTCGGGCAGCATCGGGTCACTGCGCAGATGGCGGACGGTGGCCGCAGCCACGGCGAGACGCGTGGCCTCGTCGACGTCGGGGTTCTCGAAGGCGCGGACGAGTGCCTCGGCGCGAGCGGCCCACTCGTCGAGGTTCCACAAGCGGGCGACGAGGGCCTTCGCGGCCACTTCACCGCCATCGGGAATGGCAGTGAGGTGGACGAGTTCGTCGCGCTCGACGCGGGCCCCGGTCAGGTTGTCCGGGCGCATCCACACGCCCTCACGCAGTTCACCGAAGCGCGCCGCGCTCATGGCCCGACGCAGCTCTCCCCGATCGCTCGCGCTTCGACTGCCGGCCCCGACGACCACGGCCGTCACCCATCCGCCGTCGAATGGTTCTGTCGCCGGGGCGAGTTGCGCGAGCGTCGCCTTCTGGCGCGCGGCGAGCGGGTCGGTGAGTGCGTAGACGCCGTCGGCCGTCGTGAGTTCACCGGCGGCGACGAGCCGCGACAGCGCGACGCGCATCGTCGGGCCACTGATGCCGAAGGTCTCCCCGAGACGCACGAGGTCGGCGCCGCGAAGCTCGGGCGGCTCCGCGCCGAGCAGCAGGCTGAGGGCAGCGGAGCGCGCGCTGAGAGGACGGAGGTCGCGCACCCAGGCCTCGGCACTCGCGGTCTCACTCACGGTCCAAGTATTACGTTGCACCAACGCTCGTGACAAGGGTGTAACACCAATCGGGCGAAGAAGTCCGCCGCGGCGTCGAGGTGAGGTGAGGCACGATGGATTCATGAGTGACTTCTCGCGCAACCCCCAGCTCAACCGCCTCCTCGGCATCGACGGTCTGCTCACCGAGGACGAGCGTGAGGTGCAGGCCCTCGTGCGTCGCTTCTGCGACGACCAGGTGCGCCCGCACCTGCCGACCTGGTACGACGAGGCCACCGTGCCTGCGCGTGAACTGGCGAAGGGCCTCGGCGATCTCGGTCTGCTCGGCATGCACCTCGAGGGCTACGGCTGTGCGGGTTCGACGGCGACGACGTACGGCATCGCCTGCCACGAGCTCGAAGCGGCCGACTCCGGCATCCGCTCGCTCGTGTCGGTGCAGGGCAGCCTCGCGATGTTCGCGATCTGGCGTTGGGGCAGCGAGGAGCAGAAGAACGAGTGGCTGCCCCGCATGGCCGCGGGCGAGGCCATCGGGTGCTTCGGCCTGACCGAGCCGGACTTCGGTTCCGACCCCGGCGGCATGCGCACCTTCGCCAAGCGCGACGGCGACGACTGGGTGCTCAACGGCACGAAGATGTGGATCACGAACGGCAGCGTCGCCGACGTCGCCGTCGTCTGGGCGCAGACGGACGACAAGATCCGCGGTTTCGTCGTGCCCACCAACACTCCCGGCTTCACGGCCACCGAGGTGACGAAGAAGATGTCGCTGCGTGCCTCGGTGACCGCCGAGCTGTCGCTCGTCGACGTCCGCCTGCCCGCCGACGCGGTCTTCCCCGAGGTGCGCGGTCTCAAGGGCCCGCTCTCCTGCCTGTCGGAGGCGCGTTTCGGCATCGTCTTCGGATCGATCGGCGCGGCCCGCGACAGCCTCGAGACCGCCATCGACTACGCCGAGTCGCGCAAGGTCTTCGGCAAGCCGCTCGGCGGCTACCAGCTGACGCAGGGCAAGCTCGCCGACATGACGCTCGAGGTGAGCAAGGGCATGCTTCTCGCACTGCACCTCGGCCGCCTCAAGGACGGCGACGGTGTCACGCCCGAGCAGATCAGCCTCGGCAAGCTCAACAACTGCCGCGAGGCCATTGCCGTGGCGCGCGAGTGCCGCACGATCCTCGGTGCGAACGGCATCTCCACCGAGTACTCGCCGATCCGTCACGCCGGCAACCTCGAGTCCGTCATGACGTACGAGGGCACGAGCGAGGTGCACCAGCTCGTCATCGGCAACGCACTGACGGGCGAGCCGGCCTTCCGCTGACAGTGGCTCACCTCGACATGTGAGTTGCGGTCCGGTGTGTGAGCTGCGCAGCTCACAGATCGGGCCAAAGCTCACAGGCTTAGAGCGGTCGGCACGTTCAGCCGGCGTTGCTAGTCTCACGAGCATGCAGCGCATCGACTTCTACTTCGACCCTTCGTGCCCCTTCTGCTGGATCACGAGCCGTTGGCTCCTCCAGGTCGAGAAGCAGCGCGACCTCGAGATCACGTGGCGCCCGTTCAGCCTCGCGATCAAGAACGACGAACTCGCGAACGACGGTTCCGACGCGAGCCCCCACGGTCAGCTCCACCGCGACGGCCACCGCATCCACCGCGTCATCGCTGCCGCTGCGAAGCAGGACGCATCGGCCATCGACCTGTACTCGGCCTTCGGTCGCGCCTTCCATGTCGACGGTCGCGACTACGACGACACGCTCATCCGCGAGGTACTCGGCGGCGCCGGTCTGCCCGCCGACCTGGCGAAGGCCGCGGAGGACACGTCGTGGGACGCCCACCTCGAGAGCGAGATGCAGTCCGCGCTCGACGCCGTCGGCGACGACACCGGCGTTCCGGTCATCGTCTTCACCGACGACGACGGCGAGCGCCGCGGCTACTTCGGCCCCGTCCTCAACGCGATGCCGAACGAGGAGGAGGGCCTCGCCATCTGGGACGGCCTTTCCACGCTCGCCCCGGTGACGTCGTTCTACGAGCTCAAGCGCACGCGTCCGGGCGGCGGCCCGGACACGGCCAGCACCGAGGGCCTCTGATCCTCTGGCACCGGCGAACGCCCCGACTCCGCTCGTTCGAGCAGGGTCGGGGCGTTCGCGTACCAGCGCAGCGTCAGCTGAGTGGGTCGAGGATGCGCTTGAGGAACGTCTGCGTGCGCTCCATCCGCGGGGCGTCGATGACCTCGGCCGGCGTTCCGAGCTCGACGACGACGCCGCCATCCATGAAGAGCACCTGGTCGGCCACGTCGCGGGCGAAGCGGATCTCGTGCGTGACGACGAACATCGTGCGCCCTTCGTCGGCGAGTTCGCGCATGACGGAGAGCACTCCCCCGACGAGCTCGGGGTCGAGGGCCGAGGTCGGCTCGTCGAATAGGAGCAGTTCGGGTCGCAGGGCGAGCGCTCGGGCGATGCCGACGCGCTGCTGCTGACCGCCCGAGAGCTGGTACGGGTACTTGTCCGCCTGGTCGGCCAGGCCGACCTTGGCGAGCAGTTCCCGACCGCGTTCCTCGGCTTCGCGCACCGGCTCACCCTGCACGACGACCGGGCCCTCGATGACGTTCTCGAGCGCGCTCTTGTGCGGGAAGAGGTTGTGCTGCTGGAAGACCATTCCGCTCTGACGGCGCAGTGCGGCGACGCTCTTGGCCGACTCGCCGCGGGCGCGGCCGTCACGTCCGCGCGTCACCGTCGAGAAGTCGACGCTCGCGTCGCCGATGCGCACGACGCCGGCGTCCGGCAGGTCGAGCACGTTGAGCGAGCGCAGCACCGTCGTCTTGCCCGAACCGGACGGTCCGAGGAGCACCGTCACCGAGCCTTTGGGCACCGTGAAGTCGATGTCGCGCAGCACCGTGGTGCCGCCAAAGGCCTTGCGCAGACCGGTGATCTCGACGAGGGGGCCGGTCGCTTGGGTGGTCGTGTGATCGGTCATCGGGCCACGTGCCTTCCGAGTCGGTCTTCGAGTCGGGTCTGAACGATGCTGAGGACGAAGCAGAGAACCCAGTAGATGAGTGCAGCCGTGATGTAGAGACCGAGGAACTTGCCCGTCGGAGCGGCCGCAATCTGCGACTGGTGGAACACCTCGGTCACGCCGATCGTCGCGGCGAGCGACGTGTCCTTGACGAGCGAGATGAGCGTGTTCGACAGCGGCGGAACAGCAACGCGTGACGCCTGCGGCAGGACGATGCGCTTGAGTGCCGTGGAGCGGCTCATGCCGATCGTCTCCGCGGCCTCCCACTGCCCCTTGGGCACCGACAGGATCGCCGAGCGGATGATCTCGGCGGCGTAGGCAGCCACGTTGAGAGACAGGGCGATCCCGGCCGAGATCCACGGGTTGAGCTTGAGGCCGAGCTCCGGCAGGCCGAAGAAGATGATGAACAACTGCACGAGCAGCGGCGTCCCGCGGAAGATCGAGATGAACGCGCGGGCCAGCCAGGAGATGGCAGCGTTTGAACTGAGACGTGCGAGGGCGACGCCAAGCGCGAGCACGAGGCCGACGACGAACGCGACGGCGGTGAGCGGGATCGTCACCTTGACCGTTGCCAGGAGCATCGAGCCGAAGTTCTCCTTGATGACGTCCCACGTCGACTGACCGGTGGCCTTCGTCGTGAAGTACTTGTCGTAGAGCTTCTTCGACGTGCCGTCAGCTTCCATCTGGTCGATGACCTTGCTGACGGCCGGAGTGATGTTCGTGTCCTTGCGGGCAGTGAAGACCGACTCGCTCTTGTCCTCGGTCGTCAGGGCGATCTTCAGATCCGAGTTCGGGTGCGTGGCGAGGTAGTACTTCACGGCCAGTTCGTCGTTGACGAAGGCGTCCGCCCGCCCCTGTTCGACGAGGGCGGCGGCCTTGTCCATGCCCTCGACCGACACGATGTTCGCGCCGGCGCCCTTCGCCGTGTTGGCCCAGTCCGAGGTGATGTTCTGGGCCGACTTCTTGCCCTTGAGGTCCGCCAGCTTCTTGACGCTGTTGTCGCTCTTCTTGGTCACGACGACACCCGTGGTCGTGACGTAGGGCGACGACAGGTCGTACTGGGCGATGCGCTCTTCGTTCTTCGTCACCTGGTTGGCGATGATGTCGATGCGGCCCGAGTTGAGGCCGGCGAACATCGAATCCCAGGGCGTCTCGACGAACTGCACCTTCACGCCGAGGCGCTTACCGACCTCGCGGAAGTAATCGACGTCGTAGCCCGTCAGTTCGCCACCCTTGTGAAAGCTGAACGGCGGGTAGACACCCTCGGTGCCGACGCGCAGCGTCTTCGGCAGCTGGTCGTTCTCCGCGGCGTGGGCTGCGGGAGCAGCCGCTCCGGCGAACAGGATCGCTGCGACGAAACTCAGAAGCGCGACGAAGATGCCTCGGGCTCGCAGCGCCCCGAGGCCGTCACGATCGGCCATTCTCACCCGTCGAGAGTACGCTCGCACGCCCATATCTCCTATTTGAGATCCGAGAACGTGACGTTATGGGACGGCGTGGAGTGAACCCGCGCGCTCCGGACGAGGCGTCGCGGTTGCTCGGTGAACGCGACGCGATGCCCACGGCTCAACGGCGTCGCTTCGCCAAGGCCAGGTGGAACGGACGCATGCTCGACGACGCTCGTGAACGCGACATTCAGCGCGCCGCCCTCCTGGAAGGGCGCCGCTCACGACAAGGGTTCGGTCTCGTTATGACGCGGTGTCTCGTCGGCTGCCTCATGTCGATCCTGGGCTACGGCGAGCGCAGTGGCCCGGGCATCATCTCTGCGGTTTATGTCCTGATTCTTACGCCGTACTTCCTGTGGCAAATTTGGCGTCAGCGTGAGCTCGGGCGCCAACTCGGCACTACGCCTGAAAGTGTCCTGACCTCATGCCCCACCCCAGGTGGAGCTGGACGCGATCAGCGGGTGGTCGCTGCGCCGTCGTCCTCACGCACGGCGTACGGGCCCACGCCGATGAGCATTTCGGCCAGCTGCAGCGCGTTGAGCGCAGCGCCCTTGCGGATGTTGTCGCCGCAGACGATGAAGTCGAGCGTGTGCGGGTTGTTCTCCACCTGACGCACGCGCCCCACCCACACCGGGTCGGTACCGATCGCGTCGACGGGCGTGGGCCAGTCGACGCCCTCCTCGTCGGGCATGACGATGGCGCCGTTCGCGCCCTCGGTAATGGCACGACGAGCGTCACTCGGCGTCACCTTCTTGTCGAAACTGACGTGCAGCGTCGACATGTGGGTCGTGACGATCGGGATCTGCACGCACGTCACCGCCACCTTGAGGTTCGGCAGCTGCAGCACATGACGCAGCTCGTGCTTGATGTCGGTTTCCTCGCTGGCCCACCCGCGGCCGGAGTGTCGCCCGATCCACGGCACGACGTTGCTCACGATGGGCGCCGGGAACGGCGAGTCGTCCGGTAGGTCGGCGACGTACCGGCGCACGTCACCGGGCATCTGTCCGACGCGCGGGTTGCCGGTGAGGGCGCCCACCTCCGCGAAGAGCCGCTCGGCGCCCGCGCGGCCGGCACCCGTGACGGCCTGCAGCGACGTCGCCGTCACGTGCGTGAGATTCCAGTGCTCGTGCAGCGTGGCGAGCACGGGCAGCATGATGATGGCCGGGCCGCAGGGCATCGCGACGATGCCGCGCGGCCGGTTGTCGATGGCGCGCGCGTTGACCTCGGGCACGACGAGCGGCACTTCGGGGTCGTCACGGAAGGCCTCGGACGTGTCGACGACGAGCGAGCCCGCCGCCGTCGCGAACGGCACCCACTTGGCCGAGACCTCGGGCGGCGTGGCGAAGATGACGACGTCGACGCCGTAGAAGCTCTCGCTGTCGAGCGCCTCGACCTCGACCTCCTCGGCACCCACGAGCAGGCGACGCCCGGCGTCCTTGTCCGAGCCGAGCAGACGCACGTCCTCCCAGGCGTCGACGCGGGTCGACAGGATCTCGAGCACGGCCTGACCGACCAGCCCCGTGGGGCCGACGACGGCCAGGGTGGGACGTTGCGGCTGAGTCGAGTTCACGCCTTCGAGCATAGGCGCGCAGCCTGGGAAACTACTCCCCGGCAGCGATGAGTTCTGCGATCTGCACCGTGTTGAGCGCGGCACCCTTGCGCAGGTTGTCGTTGCTGATGAACAGCACCAGGCCCTTGTTGCCGTCGACCGAACCGTCCTGACGGATGCGCCCGACGTAGCTCGCGTCCTTGCCGGCGGCGACGAGCGGCATCGGCACCTCGGTGAGCTCGACGCCGGGGGCGTCGGCGAGAAGTTCGCGCGCCTGCTCGGGCGTGATGTCGCGCTCGAACTCGGCGTTGACCGACAGCGAGTGGCCGCTGAACACGGGCACACGCACGCAGGTGCCGGCGACCGCGAGGTCGGGCAGCCCGAGGATCTTGCGCGACTCGTTGCGCAGCTTCTGCTCCTCGTCCGTCTCGTTCGTGCCGTCGTCGACGACCGAGCCGGCCATCGCGAGAACGTTGTAGGCGATGTTGGCGACGTACTTGTTCGGCGCGCCGAGGTCGACGGCCTCACCGTCGAGAGCTAGCCTCTCGAGGTCGGCCTCCGCGCCCTTGCGGATCTGCTCGGCGAGCTCGCGCACGCCCGCGACACCGGAGCCGGAGACGGCCTGGTAGGTCGAGACGACGAGGCGCTTGAGGCCGGCGGCGTCGGCCAGCGGCTTGAGCACGGGCATCGCGGCCATCGTCGTGCAGTTCGGGTTGGCGATGATGCCCTTCGTCGCGTTCGCGATCTCCTCGCCGTTGACTTCGGAGACGACGAGCGGAACGTCGGGGTCAGGGCGCCACGCCGAGCTGTTGTCGATGACGGTGACGCCCGCTGCCGCGAACTTCGGCGCGAGTTCCTTCGACGTACCGCCACCTGCGGAGAAGATAGCGATGTCGAGGCCGCTCGGGTCGGCCGTAGCGGCGTCCTCGATCGTCACGACCTCGCCGCGGAAGGTGACGTGCTTGCCCGCACTGCGCGCCGACGCGAACAGGCGCAGGCTCTTGATCGGGAAGTTTCGTTCCTCGAGCAGTTCGAGCACGACGCCGCCCACCTGGCCGGTGGCACCCACGACGCCGACGTTGAGTTCCTTCGCCATTTCGTTCTCCTCCGGGCGCGACGCGCCCTCACACAAGTCTTGGGGTGGGCGCCTCAGCGGCCGGTGCCGCCGTAGACGACCGCTTCGCCGTCGGCGTCGAGGCCGAAGGCGCTGTGGACGACGCGCACGGCCTCGTCCAGTTCATCGTCACTCGTGACGACGGAGACGCGGATCTCGGACGTGGAGATCATCTCGATGTTGATGCCGGCGTCGGCGAGCGACTGGAACAGCGTGGCCGAGACGCCCGGGTTGCTGCGCATGCCGGAGCCGACGAGCGAGAGCTTGCCGACCTGGTCGTCGTACTGCAGCTGCTCGAAACCGAGCTCGTCCTGCATCGCCTTGAGCACCTCGACGCCGCGCCCGGCGTCCTCCTTGGGCACCGTGAAGGAGATGTCGGTCTTCTTCTCCGTGCCCGCAGAGACGTTCTGAACGATCATGTCGACGTTGATGCCGGCACCGGCGATCGCCTTGAACACGGCGGCGGCGCGGCCGGGGCTGTCCGGGATGCCGACGATCGTGATCTTGCCTTCGCTGCGATCGTGAGCCACACCGGCGATGATCGGGTCTTCCACGGAGTCTCCTTCTTTCTGGTTCACGACCCACGTGCCCTCGTGATGACTGAACGAGCTGCGCACGTGGATGGGAAGGTCGAAGCGGCGGGCGTACTCGACGCAGCGGAGCATGAGCACCTTCGCGCCGGACGCGGCGAGTTCCTGCATCTCCTCGTTGGTGATGCGGTCGATCTTGTGGGCCGTCGGCACGATGCGCGGGTCGGCGGTGAAGATGCCGTCGACGTCCGTGTAGATCTCGCACACGTCGGCCTTGATGCCGGCGGCGAGCGCGACGGCGGTGGTGTCGGAGCCGCCACGGCCGAGGGTGGTGATCTCGTTCGTGGCCTGGCTGACGCCCTGGAAGCCCGCGACGATGACGATGTGGCCCTCGCCGATGGCCTCGGTGATGCGGCCCGGCGTGACGTCGATGATGCGGGCCTTGCCGTGCTGCGCGTCGGTGATGACGCCGGCCTGGCTACCGGTGTAGCTGCGTGCGCTGTGGCCGAGGTTGGAAATGGCCATCGACACGAGCGCCATCGACATCCGCTCGCCGGCGGTGAGGAGCATGTCCATCTCGCGGCTCGGCGGGGCCGGGCTGACCTCGGCGGCGAGGTCGAGCAGTTCGTCCGTCGTGTCACCCATGGCCGAGACGACCACGACGACGTCGTTGCCGGCCTTCTTCGTGTCGACGATGCGGCGGGCGACGCGCTTGATGCTCTCGGCGTCCGCCAAAGACGAACCGCCGTACTTCTGGACGACGAGGCTCACAGTGCTGCTCCGGGGGTCGACTGCTTCGGGCGCTTTCGAGTGTAGTGATGGCGCCCCGCGCGTTTTTTCGACGCTCAGATGCTGGTTGGTACGGAACGCGCCAGGTCGACGGCACGGCCGACCGGGCCGCGCCACACGTCGCCGTGGCCCGGGACGATGACGTCCGCGTCGACGGCTGCGAGGGCGTCCAGCGCGGCCAGAGCTCCGGCGTCGGAGGCGTTGAAGACCGACGGCAGGAGGTGCGGGGTGTGCGCCGCGGTGAGCGGGTGCGCCGTGACGAGGGCGTCACCCGTCGCGAGGACGCCGTGCTCGGGGAAGAAGTACGCCGTGTGACCAGGCGTGTGCCCGGGTGACGCGACGGGTACCGGCCGTCCGGGCAGGTCGAGCGGGCCGCCGTCACTCCACGTCTGCGCGCCCCGCAGGGGTTCGTCGTGCAGCGCGCCGCTTCGGATGACACGCCGCAGCCACATGGCGACGTTGGGGCGCCACGCCATCCGCACGAGCTCCGAGCCCGAGCCGGGTTTCTCCTGCTCGCCGGTGGCCAGCGGTAGCTCCTGCGCGGCCATGAGGACGGGAACGTCGTGTCGGCTCAGCAAGCCCTGGAGCCCACCGATGTGGTCGATGTGCGCGTGCGTGACGAGGACGGCACCGATGTCGCCGAGGTCGTGGCCGATGCTGCGGAGGTCCGCTTCGAGGCGCGCGATGTCTGCGGGGTACCCGGCGTCGACGAGGGTGAGATCGGAGCCGTCGCGCACGAGCATCCAGTTGACATCGGTACCGCGCCCCAGCCACATACCGTCGGCAAGTTGTTCCACGACGACCCCCGGGGTGCGCGATGCGTCACTCCGATCGGACGCGCCTGACCTCAACCTACGAGTTCGCGGTGCCTCGAAGGGGCGTAAGCGATCGGTCGCCCGAGAACGCGGATGCCAACACCGGCGGAAGTCCGCGAACGGAAGGGTTCAGGGAACGTCAGGCGAAGACGCGTCGGCCCTCGAAAGCGCGGCCGAGCGTCACCTCGTCGGCGTACTCGAGGTCGCCGCCGACCGGCAGGCCGGACGCGAGCCTGCTCACCTTGATGCCCATGGGCCCGATCTGGCGCGCGAGGTAGCTCGCCGTCGCTTCGCCGGTGTGGTTCGGGTTGGTCGCGATGATGATCTCGGTGAGCGTGCTGTCGCCGAGTCGCGCCATGAGTTCGGTGACGTGGAGGTCGCCCGGCCCGATGCCTTCGATCGGGTTCAGTGCGCCGCCGAGCACGTGGTAGCGCCCACGGAACTCTCGGGTGCGCTCGATGGCGACGACGTCCTTGCTCTCCTCGACGACGCAGATCATCGTCGTGTCGCGCTGCGGATCAGCGCACACGCGGCACAGGTTGCTCTCGGCCACGTTGAAGCAGATCTCGCAGAAGTGCACCGTCTCCTTGACGCGTAGCAGCACCTCGGCGAGGCGCCGCACGTCGTCCTCGTCGGCCTCGAGCAGGTGGAACGCGATGCGCTGAGCCGACTTCGGGCCGACGCCGGGCAGACGACCGAGCTCGTCGATGAGGTCTTGAACAACGCCTTCGTACACAAGGAGAAAGGTTACGCGCCGCCACCGACACCCGTGAGCACCCGCGCGACGACGCGCTCGTAACCCCGCCGTGCGAGAGGGGAAGCCAGGGTGGCCGCGAACGTGCCGAGTGGGGTGAGCGGACCTCGCAGCCACGGCACAGCGATCGTCTGCCGCCACTCGACGCGGGTGAGCTCGTTCCCGCCGTCAGCGCTCGGAGCGTCCGGGCGAACACCGCCCGTGGAAACCGGACGGGTCATGTCGCGGGCATCGGTGAGGGCGGGAAGCGGCGTGAAGCGGACGTCGACCACTCCCCCGATGACTCGGCCGACCTTCTCGAACACGAGCAGGCGCCCGGGTTCGGCGGCGCGCACGATCATGACGTCGTCGAAGCCGCACGGACCGAGCGCCGTTCGTGCCACGAGCCGCGAACCGACGCGCAGGTTCTCAGGTTTCGGGCCGCTCACGTTCGTGAACGGCACCGCCACACCGTGACGTTCGCTGTCGGCCACACGGCTCCACGCCTCCGGCGCGGGGAGGTCGCACTCGAGCGTGAACGTGAAAGCCGCTTTGGGAAAACACGCGTGCGGGCCGCTGCCGTCATCCCGGTCGCGCAGCAGAGCATCGGTTCTGCCCCTCACAGGGTCAGTTCGGCGCGAACGATTGCGCCGACTTCCGATCAACCGCGTGCCGAGCCGCCCGGACATCATCATCACGAGCCCTGGTCGGGGCCTTCCTCCTTGATGACCGTGCCGCCGAGCACCGACTTGATGACGGGCAGGCCGACCGCATCGGAGTTCTCGATGTCCTCGTCGTCGATGCTCGCCGACGTGTCGTCGTACGCCGAGCCGCCGTTGACGCGACGCGCATCCTCCTGCTTCTGCGCTGCCTCCCGGGCTGCCTTCTCAGCGCGCTGACGCGGCGTGAGAGTTCGTCCGTCGTCGACCGCGCCCTGCGTGGGCTGGGGTGTGGGAGGCGCGAGGTGCACGGTGGCCTGAGGGTCGGCTGCGGCAGCCGCCTGACCGTCGGGGGTCGCCTCGTCGGACGCCGAGTCACCGGAGGGTTCGCCGCCGGCAGTCTCCTGCGCGGCTCCGGCCCCGAGCTCCGACTTGGGCGGCAGCGGGTCGTAGACCGCCTCGACGTCGGTTTCGGGCTCCTCCTCCATCCAGTCAGGAGTCGGCTCGTCGGCGTCAGCGGGGCCCGCGTCGACCTCGGGCGCCGGTGAGGACGTGGCAGAGGCAGTCGATGACGGCTGCGCCGGCCCGTCGTTACCGGTTGCCCATTCCGGTGCGGGCGCGGCCTGCGACGACCAGTCGCCGTCGGAGTCGGAGCCCCACGCGCTGCTGCGCGCGGCCGCCGTGGCGAGACCGGCGTCCTGTGACGGCGTGGCCGCCTCACGCGGTGTGCCGTGCGCGGGCGGGTCACCGGCCTGCGCGGGATCGACAGGAACGTGACCTGTCGTGCCCGAACCCTGGTAGCCCGTCCGTTCGCGCCAACCGCCGGGTTTGCCCTGCGACTGCGCCGGGGCGCTCAAGGGCGGCTCGGCCGGAGCAGGCTGCTGCCCACGTGCCTGAGCGCCGTCGCTCGGCGAAATCCAATGCTCGCCCTGCGAAGGGGAGTTCCACTGGCCGCCCTGGTCGGAGCCCGCCGACGGCGAGTTCCACTGGGCGGCCCCCCGCTGTGCCTGCGAGCCCCCGCCCTGTGACGGCGACTGCCACGGCTCGGCGGGCTGCTCACCCTGCGGTTGCGCCTGTGGCGCACCGCCGTTCATCGCGCGCGCTTCGACCGTGACGTCGACACCGATGGCCTCGATGAGGGCCTGACGCACGACCTCGGGGTGCTGCCCGCGCGACATGGTGGCCGCAAGGCCACTGCTCGACGCTCCGAGCACGAGGCGAGCGCCGTCGAACTCGAGCACCTGCGCGTTCTGGCTCAGCAGTGTCCACGTGACGCGCTTGATGCGGAAGATGCGATCGAGTACGTCCGGCCATGCGCGACGGATGTCGTCGGTGGACATGCCACCGCGCCCGCCGCCGGATGCCGACGTCGGCTGCTGCGGCGCCTGCGACTGCTGGGACTGCGATGCCTGCTGCGCCTGTTCGCCCTGCCACCCCGGGCCACCGGCCCGCTGGGACTGCTCGAACTGACGCTGCACCTGCTCGCGCTCGGTCTCGTCGACACCGCCGCTCGTGCCCGACGGAGCACCCGCGGCCTCGTCGTCGCGCGCAGCGGCCTGGGCCCGCTGGCCCTGACGCTCGGCCTCACCCCCGCGTTCGTCGCCCGAACCGCGCATGGCTTCGTCACGCGCCGCAGCGCCCCGATCGGCCTGGTCGGCTCGGGTGCGTGGCTCTTCGCTCGGCGCAGCCGACGGGGCCTGGGACACCGCACCACTCGGCGGACGCACAGGAGCCGGGCCACCGGGCGAAACAGCCGGCGCGTGCTGCACCGGGCCGGCCGGCGAGCGCGGCGGCAGTTCGCCCATGTCGAGGCGTCGTTCCATGCGGTCGAGGCGCGCCGCGTAACCGTCGAGCCCCGCGATGCCCGGCAACAGAACGCGCGCACACATGAGTTCGAGCTGCAGACGCGGCGAGGTGGCACCCGTCATCTCGCTCAGCCCCGCGTTGATGACGTCGGCCGCCCGCGAGAGCGCGCCGTCGCCGAAGGACGCCGCCTGGCTGCGCATCCGCTCGAGTTGGTCCTCCGGGACGGCACGCAGAACGGCGCCCGCCCCCTCGGCCACGGCCCGCACGACGATGAGGTCACGCAGGCGCTCGAGGAGATCCTCGACGAACCGACGCGGGTCGGCACCCGACTCGATGACGCGGTCGATCTGACGGAACACGGCCGCGGAATCGCCCGCCGCGAAGGCTTCGATGATGCCGTCGAGCAGCTCGTCGTCGGTGAAACCCAGCAGGCCCGCAGCACCCGAGTACGTGAGGCCCTCGGGCCCGGAGCCCGCGATGAGCTGGTCGAGCACCGACAGCGAGTCACGCACCGAACCGCCGCCCGCGCGCGTGACGAACGACAGCACGCCCGGCTCCGTAGCCACGCCCTCGGCGTCGAGAAGCTGCTCCATGTAATCGGCGAGCTTCTTCGGCGGCACGAGCCGGAACGGGTAGTGGTGCGTGCGCGAACGGATGGTGCCGATGACCTTCTCCGGCTCCGTGGTCGCGAAGACGAACTTCACGTGCTCCGGCGGCTCCTCGACGATCTTGAGCAGGGCGTTGAAGCCCTGCGGCGTCACCATGTGCGCCTCGTCGATGATGTAGATCTTGAAACGGCTGCTCGCCGGACCGAACGACGCGCGCTCACGCAGGTCACGGGCGTCGTCGACACCACCGTGCGACGCGGCGTCGATCTCGATGACGTCGACCGAACCCGCACCTCCGCGCGCCAGCGCCTTACACGAATCGCACACCCCGCACGGCGTGGGCGTGGGGCCCTGCTCGCAGTTGAGGCAGCGCGCGAGGATGCGCGCGGACGTCGTCTTTCCGCACCCGCGCGGGCCGGAGAACAGGTAGGCGTGATTGACCCGCCCGGTGCGCAGTGCCTGCATCAGCGGTTCGGTGACGTGCTCCTGGCCGATGACGTCGGCGAACGTCTCGGGGCGGTAGCGGCGGTAGAGGGCCGTTGTCATGGCGTCAGCCTAGTAGTGGCCACCGACAACCCGATGTTTCCTGGACATGCGGGCACAGGGGCCGCGGCGACCGCTCATCATCGGGGCGGGGAATGCGATTCGCGGACGCCGCCGGGTGCCCGGTAGAGTACGAGCAAGCCCCCCACGTGGTGGTACCTCTCCGAACTCCCCCAGGGCAGGAATGCAGCAAGGGTAGGAGAGCTCTTCCAGGTACGTGGGGGGCGCTTACATGCCCCGGCAGATTCCGCGCGCGAGCGCACACCGCCGCCCGGGCCATCGCACTACGGCAACGCCGAGCGTCACTCCGTCGAGAGCTTCGCGCGCTGCACCTCGAGCCCCATCTCGCCCTCGACGTCGATCTCTTCCGGCGCGCTCACGCCGACGCCGTTGACCTTCGGCGACAGCTGTCGCTCGACGACGATCGTCACCCACGCAGCCACGGCGCATCCCGCGACGAGCGCGACGGCGTACCACCCGGCGAGTGCGTGCCCGATGAGCAGGCCGGCGAACGGCGGACCGACGATCTCCGCGATGTGGAAGGCACCGGCAGAGGCCGAGTTGTAGCGGCCGCGCAGGTGGTCGGGGGCGAGGTCGTTGACCATCGCGGGAAGCGTCGGCTGCAGGAAGGTCTCACCGACGCCGAAGATCGCGGCCGACGCGCACACGAGCACCGAGGCGAGCACGACGTTCGACTCCCCCGCCAGGCCGGCAACGCCGAGCACGCTCCACGAGATCGCCCACAGCACACACATGACGAGCAGCGCGCGGGTGCGTCGGCGTCCGGCGACGAACTTCAGCACGAACAGCTGCGCCACGACGATGACGGCCGTGTTGGCGGCGTACGCCCACCCGAGCACCTGGGTGGAGATGTGCGCGACCGTCCGCGAGAACGCCTGGAACCCGACGCCGAACTGGGCGTAACCGATGAACGCCGTGACGAACCCGAGCACGACGAGCAGCCGCATCGCCGGGTCGCGCAGCACGAGTCGGTACCCGCCGCTGACCGGCATCGCGCCGTCGTCGCCCGACGAAGCGCCGTGCGCCACCGGGCCGCCGTAGCGCCGCAGCGGGCCGAGGTAGAGCATCAGCGGAATGAGGAACGTGACCGCGTCGATGTAGTAGATGCGCTCGAACGTCCCGGGGCGCTCCACGTCGACGACGGCGCCGCCCAGCATCCCGCCGATGCCGAGGCCGAGGTTGAGCAGCGTGAAGCTGAGCCCGAAGTAGTGCTGATGTTGGTGGGTGGGCATGACGGTGGCGACCATCGCCTGCACCGCCGGGAAGATGACGCCTGTAGCCAAACCGGAGCAGACGAGCGACGTCGCGGCCACGGGCACGGTGAGCGCGTTGGCCATGAGCACCTGCGCCACGATCTCGAGCGACACCGCGGCGATGACGACGCGGCGCGCACCGAAGCGGTCGATGAGCACACCGCCCGGTCCGACAGCGAGCAACCCGACGATGGCGGGTAGCGCGAGGAGAACACCGGCCGTCTGGAGTGAGAAGTCGCGCACCTCGTGGAGGTAGACGACGGCGAACGGCATGATGAGGCCGGTGCCGACGAAGTCGAACACGAGACTGGTGAGCATCCACTTCGCGGGGCGTGGCAAGTCGCGGAACATCGAAGCGGAGGGCACCGACCAATGGTGCCAGCCCCGCGACCTCTGGCGACACCCGGCTCCCACGTCGCCCCAAGACACGCGAAGGCCCCGAGACTCTGAAGTCTCGGGGCCCATCGCTGTGTGGCGGAGGATATGGGATTTGAACCCATGAGGGGTTTCATCCCCAACACGATTTCCAATCGTGCGCACTAGGCCACTATGCGAATCCTCCGCCGGAGACCTTACTGCAAACCTGCGTTCAACTCCCAATCGTGCCGCCGTGGCGCACCCGGGGAAGCGCTCCTGGGGCCGGTAGACTGACGACGCATCGCGCGTGCGATGACACCCGCCCCTCCAAGGTCGAACAGGAGCCTGCCGATGCCTCGTTACCGCACTGCGGGCGCCGCCTGCCTCGCCATGGCGCTCACGGTGACGTTGGGGGCCTGCAGCAGCAAGGAAGAGCCGAAGAAGAAGGCTGCGCCCACCTGCCCGGCCGGCAATCCGAAGCCGTCTCGCACCGTCGCCTGGCCGACGATGTACGCCAACGTCTACAACGCGAGCGACTCCAAGGGTGAGGCGGCCACAGTCGCCAGGCGCCTCGGATGGCGAGGACTCAATCTGCTCGAGGTGGCGAACGACCCGCTCGCCGACGACCGGCCGACACCGAAGTACGCGGAGATCCGGTACGGCAAGTCCGGGCGCACGATCGCCCTCAACCTGGCCACTCAGATCCCGCACGCCAACCTGTACCAGGACGAACGGGCCGACCCGACGGTTGACGTCGTCATCGGCAACGACTTCACGCTGACGCCGCAGCCGCCGCGCCCCATCAAGGACGTCAAGGTGGCCGTGTTCAACACGACCTTCCAGAGCGGACTCGCTGCGACGGTGAGCAACCAGCTGGCCAAGCAGGGCTTCCACAGCGAGGCCAAGGCCAACGATCGCGCCTACTACCCAGACGACACGGCCGTCATCGTCTACGACGAGGAGGGCCTGCCCGACGCCCAGCGCGTCCAGATGAGCATCCCCGGCTCGCGACTTCTGCAGGACGAGAAGGCGAACGTCAGCATGACGGGTCGCGACGTGCGCCTCTACCTCGGGTCGAAGTGGCTCAAGGGCGGCAAGGTGGCCCCGCTCTCGCAGGCGACGAAGGCCCCGGGCTCCTCACCGACACCGAGCTGCTGACGTCGCCGTTCACGCCTCACCTCGGCGGTTCAACGAACGAAGCGGGGGGCGCCCCCCCCCGGGGGGGGCCGCGGGGGGGGGGGGGCGGGTGGGGGGGGGCGCCCCCCCCCCCCCCCCCC
>NZ_JAGTHU010000050.1:0-206 GCF_019895135.1 Dermacoccus sp. Tok2021 | reverse complement strand
GTCCACGAGCACCTCGACGCCGCCCGCGCCGACATCCTCGCCTTCACTGCCTTCCCCAAGGACGTGTGGACCCAGATCTGGTCGAACAATCCCGCGGAGCGCCTCAACCGCGAGATCCGTCGCCGGACCGACTCCGTAGGGATCTTCCCCAACCGCGCCGCGATCGTGCGCCTGGTCGGTGCCGTGCTGGCCGAGCAAACCGACGA
>NZ_JAGTHU010000005.1:0-125638 GCF_019895135.1 Dermacoccus sp. Tok2021 | reverse complement strand
CGGCCGCGCGCCCCCCCCCCCCCCCGGGGGGGGGGCCCCCCCCGCCCCCCCCCCCCCCCCGCCCGGGTCACCATT
Organism: Dermacoccus sp. Tok2021; assembly: GCF_019895135.1. Taxonomy (NCBI): domain Bacteria; kingdom Bacillati; phylum Actinomycetota; class Actinomycetes; order Micrococcales; family Dermacoccaceae; genus Dermacoccus; species Dermacoccus sp. Tok2021. The sequence continues at coordinate 125,563 of NZ_JAGTHU010000005.1, read as the reverse complement.
GAGTGACTACCAGGGCAGGGTCGCACCTCCGATCATGGGCGCCTACGCCAAAGTGCACGAACGCGGCGAGTCCGGCGGCGTCGACCAGGGCGGACGTGCCGCCACCATCGCCGGATTCGCACCCAGGACAGCCGGCCCGCGAAACGCCAACGGGGCGCCCACGGCCAAGGACGAGTACGACATCCTGTTCGCCACCGACGTCCTCGCTGAGGGCATGAACCTGCAGCAAGCCGGACAGATGATCAACTACGACCTGCCATGGAACCCCATGCGGATCGTTCAGCGGCACGGCCGAGTCGACCGCATTGGGTCTCAGCACGACTACGTCCACCTAGGGCTGTTCTTTCCCAGTGAACGCCTGGATGACCTGCTCCGGCTGGAGGAACGACTCAAGAACAAGCTGGCACTGGCCGACGCCGCGGTCGGCGCTGGAGAAGTCCTGCCGGGCCGCGGCCCTGGGCACGAGGTGAATCTTACGGACGACCATGTCACCGACGAGTTCGAGAAACTCCTCGACGCTGGCGGTTCCAGTGCGTCTCTCTCCGGTGAGGAGTACCGGCGCCGGCTCTACGGAGCCTTCACCACAGACACCACCACCAAGACCGAGATCCTCTCCCTTCCCTACGGGTCGGGAAGCGGATTTGAGAACCCAGCCGTACACGGCAATGGGTACGTCTTCTGCATCCGCATCGGGGACAGCCACAACCCCTGGTTCCGATACGTGGCGGTTGACGAGAACTGGAGCCTCACATATGACGACACGGGGAACCCGCGGATCTCTGGCGACACACTGATCTCGCTGCGCGTTGCAGACCCCGGCAGCGCGAGCACACCACGATGGCTCGACGACCTTGTCTACGACCGTGCCTTCGATGCGTGGGAAGTCGCGCGCACCGACGCCTTCACCACCTGGAGTCAGCTCACCGACCCCAACGCGTTCCAGCCCGACATGCCTTTGTCCTTCCGCGACGCCCACCAGCTGGTCTTCCGCGCTGGTGGATATCTCGGACGAGAAAGGCAGATCGACCTCGCGAACCGACTCCGCAGCGTCCCCTCCGCGAAGGTTTCCCGCCAGATGCGGCGTGCCCTCAACGAAGGGCGCACGGACGAAGAACGCATCGACCTGATCACCGACGTTCTGGAGGAGGCGGGCATCACGGCACCACCCCCACGTGAACCCCTCCCCGACGTCGGGCTCCATGAGGTGCGGCTGGTGACCTGGATGGCCGTGCGCGGTACTCGCGAGGTCTAACCCCCCCCCCAACGGGTTGGTGACCCGTGAGGCCAGTGCCCTGCCGAGCGCCATGCAACACGCCTGAACCGTCGAGGGAACCGCCCATCCCCGGAACGTGGCGCCGCCGCATCCAGGGGTGGCCCGACATGACGGTGCGCGACCTCGTCGAGCTCGCTTTGCGAACCGCCGGCGAAACGCAGCCGGGCGCCTGGCCACTGCGCGAGATCGAGCCCTCACCGGGCGGTCGAGCGCTCGACGCCCCGACATCCTTCGACGCGGGCCTGCACCTGGGCACCCAGACGGCCCTGGCGCACACGCAGGCTGACGCCGTCGTCAGCCTCTCGCGAATCGGCTCCCAGGAGAACCGGGAGACGAGGCTGCGCCGGTTCGGCGGGGGCAACCACCCCGCGCGGCACGTCGAGTACTGGATCGTCGACTCCGACGATCCGAGCACGCACAACGACCTCGCGGCAGTGCTGACCGACGCCGCCGACACCGTCGCCGAGCTTCGGGCGGAGGAACACACCGTCTTCCTGCACTGCGTGCACGCCCACCACCGAACGCCCTCCGTCGCGCTGCTCTACGCCGTGGAGCACTGCGGCCTGACGGCGGACGACGCGGCCGAGCAGATCCGCGCCACCCTCGGCGTCGACCACATCGACGGGCTGCTGTGGAACACGGCGATGCACATGGCGCAGCGCACCACCGCCAGCCGCAAGCCGTGGAAGCCGAAGGGTTGGTACGACAACGAGCTCGCCATTGCCGGCGACCTCGACTGCGACCTCTCCACGGTCATGCTGGCCCGCGGTAGCGTCCGCATCACCGCCGAGGAGTACGCCGCGTACTACGACCGAACCCACTCGCCGAAGGAGTGACGCAAACACGACACAGCGCACCCGCCCCGTCCCGAAGGACGAGGCGGGTGCGCTGTGACGAAGGGTGAAGCGTCAGTTCTGCGAGTCGGCCGCAGCCTCCTCGCGCTCCTGCCGGCGCGTGACGACGAGGCTTGAGACAGTGACGGCGAGCAGCGACACGATGATGACCGACAGCGAGACAGCCGTCGACGGCGTCCACACCCAGTGCCAGACGTCGTGCGCCCAGTGCGCGATGAGCTTGTAGCCGATGAACGCGAGGATGACGGCGAGGCCGTACCCGAGGTGCACGAGCTTGCTCAGCACGCCCTCGACGAGGAAGTACAGCGCGCGCAGGCCGAGCAGCGCGAACGCGTTCGTCACGAAGACGAGGTAGGGGTCGCCGGTGATGCCGTAGACGGCGGGCACCGAGTCGAGCGCGAACATCGCGTCGGCCGCGAGAACCGCCACCGTGACGACGGCCAGCGGCGTCAGTATGCGGCGCTTCTTGCCGGTCTCGTCGGCCTCGACGACGCTCATGCTCGTGCCGCGGTAGTCGTCGGTCACCGGGTAGAAGCGGCGCAAGAACTTCACCGAACCGAGCTCGCTCGGGTCGATCTCCTCCTCCTCGTCGCTGCGCGTGTCACGCCAGACCTTGACGGCCGTCCACAGCAGGAACAGACCGAAGATGACGAACATCCACGAGAACTTGGTGAGCAGCGATGCGCCGATCGCGATCATGATGGCGCGCATGACGAGCGCGCCCGCCACACCGATGAGCAGCACCCGCTGCTGATAGGCCTTCGGCACCGCGAACGCCGCGAGCAGCAGCATGAAGATGAACAGGTTGTCGACCGACAGCGACTTCTCGACGATGTAGCCCGTGTAGTACTCGGTGCCGATCTGGCTGCCGTGCTGCGACCAGAGCCACCCACCGAACGCCACGGGCAGACCGATGTAGAACAGCGACCACCCGGTCGCTTCCTTCATCGAGACCTCGTGCGGCTTGCGCGTGACGATGAAGTCGAGGACGAACAGAACAAGAACACCGACGATCGTGGTCGTCCAGAGAGCCGGTGTGGCAATGGTTTCCATGATGAGAACACCTCAGTTCGCATACGTGTTGAACTGAGGTCTCCTTCACGACGACGCTGTCGCCGCTTCCGCACGGGAGCGCGGCTCGGCGCGCTCGTACTGACCGAAATCGGAACGTGGGAAGTACTCCCCTCAAGCTCGCAGCCTACCAAGGGCTCACACCGAACCCAAACAACGAGAACGCCCCGCCCCCTCGCTGCACCTCACAGGCCGTGGTGGCGCGTTCCACGAGGCGCCGCCGACGTGTCCGGAACGTCCGGCCGGTGAGGCCTACCGACCGGTCACCTCCGAGTCGGGGACAATGGCACCCATGCCCCTTCCCGTGTCGGCAATCCAACGCGCTTCGCCCGTCCTCACGCCGGCCTCCCCCTGGCAGAGCGACGTCTTCATCGCCCGCCTGCGCGCCCAGTGGCCCGCCCTGCGTGACGGCCTGAACGTCGTCCACCCCGACCGCGTCGAGGAGATCGCCGGTGACCTCGTCGAGATCGCGGCGCGCCGCTTCCTCGAGCGCCCCGAGGAACTCCACGACCTCGACCGTCGTCGCGAAGCCGACCCGCACTGGCTCTCGTCGCCGCGCATGATCGGCTACGCCGCCTACACCGAACGCTTCGGCGGCACCCTCGCCGGCGTCGCCGAACGCACCGCCTACCTCGACGAACTCGGTGTCACCTACCTGCACCTCATGCCGTTGCTGCGCACCCGCGCCGGTGACAGCGACGGTGGCTACGCCGTCGTCGACTACCGCGAAGTCCGCGACGATCTCGGCACGATGATCTACCTCGAAGCCCTCGCCACGACGCTGCGTCACCGCGGCATCAGCCTCGTCCTCGACTTCGTCCTCAACCACGTCGCCGAGGAGCACGAGTGGGCGACGAAGGCGCGCGCCGGCATCCCGAAGTACCGCGACTACTTCCACATGTTCCCCGACCGCTCCGTGCCCGACGCCTACGAGCGCACGCTGCCCGAGGTCTTCCCCGACTTCGCGCCGGGCAACTTCACCTGGGACGAGAAGGCCCAGGCGTGGGTGTGGACGACGTTCAACGCATTCCAGTGGGATCTCAACTGGTCCAACCCCGACGTGCTGGCCGAGTTCACCGACATCATGCTGTTCCTCGCGAACAAGGGCGTCGAGGTGCTGCGTCTCGACGCCATCGCGTTCATGTGGAAGCGCATGGGCACGAACTGCCAGAACCAACCCGAGGTGCACGCGCTGACGTCGATCCTGCGTGCCGTCGCGCGGATGGCGGCACCCGGCCTCGCATTCAAGGCCGAGGCCATCGTCGGGCCGCACGACCTCGTGCAGTACCTCGGCCTCGGCGAGTACGAGGAGCGCCTGTCGGATCTGGCGTACCACAACACCTGGATGGTGCAGCTGTGGTCGATGATCGCCGCCCAGGACACGCGTCTCGCGGTGCACACGCTCCGCGGACTGCCGCCGACGCCCGAGGGCGCCACCTGGATCTCCTACATCCGCTGCCACGACGACATTGGCTGGGCCATCGACGACGGCGACGCCGCCGCCGTCGGCCTCTCCGGCCCGCTGCACCGCGCGTTCCTCTCCGACTTCTACGCGCGCGAATCGTTCGATTCGTTCTCGGACGGCCTTGTCTTCCAGGCGAATCCGCAGACAGGCGACCGACGCATCTCCGGCACGATGGCGTCGCTGACCGGCGCGAGCGAGTCGTACAACCCTCACCTGACGGCAACCGGCATGGCGCGGATGAAGCTTCTCGTCGCCGCCACGTACGGCACCGGCGGCCTGCCCGTCATCTGGTCGGGCGACGAACTCGCCCTGCCCAACGACCCCGAGTGGGCAAGCGACCCGACCCACGCCGACGACAACCGCTGGGCTCACCGCCCGGCTCTGCCCGACACTGCGCTCGCCCAGCGTCACGATCACGGCAGCGTCACCGGCGCGATCTTCGAATGGCACTGCTCCGTCGGGCAGGTGCGCGCGCGGCTGCCTCAGCTCGACGGGCAGATGGCCTCCGAGGTGCTGCCTGTCGCGAATCCGGGCGTGCTGGCCGTCGGGCGCCGTCACGCCGCCGGCGACATGGTTCAGCTCTACAACGTGACCGACGGGGAGCAGGCATGGCCCGCGCAGTGGTTGGGCAGCTTCACTCTCGGCGCAGTGCACGACGCTGCGAAGGTCGACTCGGCAGGGGAACGGACGAAGCCGGCCGTCGGGCTCGTCGACGCCCTCACCGCGCGACCCGTGCACTCAGATGCGGACGGCGACATCCACCTCCCGCCGTGGGGTGTGCTGTGGCTCGTCGCGGGTGACTAGTTGACATTGGTCCGGCGCTTATCTTGATTCATTCCAGAAAGCGCGTCACCATAGAGGCATGACCACGACCCAGACCTCGCCGCCGGACCCGCGCACCATGCTGCGCGAGGCCAACCTGCGCGTCACGGGTCCGCGCCTGGCCATCCTCGAAGCGCTCGAGAACCGGCCGCACTCCGACGCCGACACCGTCCTCAAGGCGGTGCGCGAGGGGTACGGCGCCGTCTCGATGCAGACGGTCTACGACGCGCTGCACGCCATGACGGCTCACGGCATCATCCGCCGTATCGAACCGGCGGGGCAGTCCGCGCTGTACGAACGCCGCATCGGCGACAACCACCACCACCTCGTGTGTCGCCGTTGCGCGACGATCGTCGATATCCCGTGCGCCGTGGGCGAAACCCCCTGCCTCACAGCGGCACACGAGAGCGACCTGAGCGCCGGTTTCGAGATCGACGAAGCCGAGGTCACCTACTGGGGCGTCTGCGCTGAATGCCGCGCGAAGACTCCGCCGGGCTGACGTCCGGACGAACCCGCTTCACCCTGTCCGTTGTCAGTGGCAGCGCCTAGGGTGAGAACCGAAGCACCTCCCTCCTGACCGATCACACCCGACCAACCGAAGGAGCACCTCATGGTCGACAACGAGCAGGGCCGCAACCAGGAGCACCCCCGCTGACGACGGCTGCGGGAGCGCCCGTCGTCAACAACCAGGACTCGATTACGGCCGGCCCGCGTGGCCCGATCCTTCTGCAGGACCTGTGGCTCATCGAGAAGCTCGCCCACTTCGACCGTGAGGTCATCCCGGAGCGTCGTATGCACGCCAAGGGTTCGGGCGCGCACGGCACGTTCACGGTGACGAGCCCCGAGATCCAGAAGTACTCGAAGGCCAAGATCTTCTCCGAGGTCGGCAAGCAGACGCCGATGATGGCCCGCTTCTCCACCGTCGCCGGTGAGCGCGGCGCGGCCGACGCCGAGCGCGACATCCGCGGCTTCTCCCTGAAGTTCTATACCGAAGAGGGCAACTGGGACATGGTCGGCAACAACACGCCGGTCTTCTTCTTCCGCGACCCGATGAAGTTCCCGACCTCAACCACGCCGTCAAGCGTGACCCGCGCACCAACCTGCGCAGCCCGGAGAACAACTGGGATTTCTGGTCGTCGCTGCCCGAGGCGCTGCACCAGGTCACCATCGTCATGAGTGACCGCGGCATCCCCAAGACGTTCCGCCACATGCACGGCTTCAGCTCGCACACCTACTCGTTCATCAACGAGGCCGGCGAGCGCTTCTGGTGCAAGATGCACTTCCGCACCCAGCAGGGCATCGAGAACCTCACCGACGACGAGGCCGCACAGGTCATCGCCGAAGACCGCGAGTCCTCGGGCCGCGACCTCTACGAGGCCATCGAGCGCGGTGACTTCCCCAAGTGGACGATGTACGTGCAGATCATGCCGGAGGAAGACGCGAAGACGTACCGCTTCCACCCGTTCGACCTGACAAAGGTGTGGAGCAAGAAGGACTACCCGCTCATCGAGGTCGGCGAGTTCGAGCTCAACCGCAACGCGGACAACTTCTTCGCCGACATCGAGCAGGCCGCGTTCGCGCCGACGTGCCCCGTGCACACCTTCCACCGCGACGGCCAGATGCGCGTCGACGGCAACAAGGGCAGTGAGACGCACTACGAGCCGAACAGCTACGGCGCGATGCAGGAGCAGCCCTCCTACGCAGAGCCGGCGTCCGACATGGCGAAGTATCAGGAGATGGCGCACGTCGCCGACCACTGGGACTACCGCGCGGACGACGACAACTACTACGAGCAGCCGGGCAACCTGTTCCGCCTCATGTCGCCCGAGCAGCAGCACGCGCTGTTCGCCAACACGGCCGCCGCCATCAAGGGCGCGACCGCGCAGACGATCGAGCGTCACATCGAGAACTGCACGAAGGCCGACCCGGCCTACGGCGAGGGCGTCCGCAAGGCGTGCATCGCCAAAGGCGCGCTCGAGGTCTGACCCTCAGGCCACCAGCACGAAAGGGGCCGGGCCCGAAACCACATCTCGTGGTTTCGGGCCCGGCCCCTTTGCGACCTCCGCGAGCGTCTTGCCGCCCCGCGTGACGGCGGACGTGTCAGCCGCCGCTCACCATGTGCAGCACGTCCGGTGAGGCGCTCTCGCAGCTGTCGAAGTGGTTACCCGAACCACGTGCCTTCTGCTTGGAGCTGTCACGGATCTCCAGCATGCCGTTGTAGGCGTTGACGCCGTACGAGCTCGGCGATCCACCGCTCGGCGACATGCTGCCGCTCGAGCTGCCCACGTACGCCTGGTAGCCCGAACCGTCGTAGCCGTACGCAGCCGACCCGCTCGCGCTCGCTGCGTTCCACGCGACGACCGGCGCGCTGCAGCCGGGCAGGTTGATGAAGTCCAGTCCGTTGCTTCCTCCGCCGCCACGCAGGGTGAAGGAGCCGATTCGGCTGGCGCCCTCGCTTCCGGCCCGCCAGACCGTGACCGTGTTGCCCTCACGGGTCATCGCGTAGTCCGAACCGCCCATGCTCGTCGTCTTGACGAGGCCGGGAAGCTCGCTGACACCCGTCGTGCTCGGGCTCGGTGCAGGGGCAGGTTCCTCGGTGGTCTGCGACGGTGCAGGCGCTGGTGCTCCCCCGCCGCCGTTGTTGCCACCGTTCGAGTTGCCCTGTGTCGTGGAGGGGCCAGGGCTGCTCGTCGAACTCTGTGTCGTGCTCGACGACGTCGAGGACGACGTCGAGGACGACGTGCTCTTCGTCGGTGCGCTGGTGGAGGAGTCGCTCACCGGCGGCGGATCGGCCTTGTCGTCTCCGCGACCGTTCGTGAAGAGGTAGCCGAGCATTCCGACGACGGCGAGCGCGACAACGGCGATGAGCGTCACGAGCATCTGGTTCGTCTTGGCGGGCCGGGCGGACGACGTCGCCGCGCGCTCCACCGGGGGCACGCCGCCCCCGTACTCGTCCGCGTCGTCGGAGGCATAACCGTTGTACGGCTGATCCGCGGCGCGGTCAGCACCGAGACGCGTGGGCTCCTCGTCGAAGAACGCCCCGCTCGTGTTCGCGCCGGCTGTGGCCCCCGCGGCCGTTCGCGTGCCGCAGTTGCTGCAGAACGGCCCCGAGACCTGCTCCCCACATTCGGCGCAGTGCCGCTTGTCGTGCTGCATTCCGCTCCCCTCGTTGCTCGTGTCGAGCGTCCTCACATCGACTCTGCCATGTCTGACGCACGAAGGAGGCACGTGGTTCACACGTGAGAACACGATTCGACAACAATGCTTTTTCGCCGAGGTTCCCAGTGGTGACACAGGTCGGGATGACACGGTGGCCCGGTGAACAACGATCCCGTCGGCGTCGTCGTCATGGCAGCGCTGTTCGGTGCCGTGTGCGGGTTGCTGCTCGTGGGAGTCATCGCCCTGACGCTCCGCCTCGACCGCTCGCGGCACGCGAAGGTGCGACAGGCCCGCGAAGCGCGTTATCCGTCATCCGAGTAGGCCACGCGGCTCTCGCGCGGCGCATGAGAGTCTGGACGCCGTGACCAGCACGACCACCCCCACCCCCGGCGTCGACGCAGCAGCAGTCGACGCCGCCGCAGCGCGCCTCGAGGGCCTGCTCGCTCCGACGCCCGTCACCGAGAGCGGCCGCCTGAGCGCGAAGTACGGCGCCACCGTCGTCCTCAAGCGTGAGGATCAGCAGCCGGTGCGCTCCTACAAGATTCGCGGGGCGAGCAACCTCATTGCGCAGCTCGACGAGGACGCCCGCGCGGCCGGTGTCGTGTGCGCCTCCGCCGGCAACCACGCCCAGGGCGTCGCCTATGCGTGTGCGCGCCTCGGGGTGAAGGCGACGATCTTCCTGCCGCGCACGACGCCGCGTCAGAAGCGTGAGCGCGTGCGCGTGCTCGGCGGCCCGTGGGTGACGACGGTCGTCGAGGGCGACACCTATGACGTGGCGGCCGCAGCCGCCGGTGAGTTCGCCACCACGACCGGGGCAACGCTCGTACCCGCGTTCGACGACGTGCGCACGATCGCCGGACAGGGCACGGTGGCGCGCGAGGCATTCGCCCAGTGCGAGATCCAGCACGGGCGGGTGCCCGACGTCGTCGTCGTGCCCGTCGGAGGTGGCGGGTTGCTCGCCGGCACCACGGCGTGGGTGCGTGAACGCCACCCGAACACGCGCATCGTCGGTGTCGAGCCGGTGGGCGCCCCCTCCCTGCAGGCCGCGCTCGCGGCGGGTCGCCCCGTCTCGGTGCCGGTCACCGATCCCTTTGTCGACGGCGCCACCGTCGGCCTGCTCGGCGCGCACACCTACCCGGTCATCGCGGCGGGCGAGGTGCCCTGTTTCAGTGTTGCCGAGGGGCGCATCTGCACCGAGATGCTCGACCTGTACCAGAGCGACGGCATCATCGCCGAGCCTGCAGGGGCATTGGCCTCGTCAGCGCTCGACGACGTCGAGATCGCCGACGGCGAACTCGTTCTCGCCATCCTGTCCGGGGGCAACAACGACGTCTCGCGCTACGCGGAGGTCGTCGAGCGCTCGCTTGTCTACGAGGGGCGCAAGCACTACTTCCTCGTCGAGTTCCCGCAGGAGCCTGGCCAGTTGCGCCGCTTCCTCAACGAGATCCTCGGCCCGGAGGACGACATCACGCTGTTCGAGTACACGAAGCGCTCCAACCGTGAGACCGGGCCGGCGCTCGTCGGCCTCGAACTCGGCGAGCCCGCCGGTCTCGAGCCGCTGCTCGAGCGCATGGCGGAGTCGGCGATGCGCACCGAGCGCGTCGACCCGGACTCGCCGCTTTTCCGCATGGTTTTGTGACTGTTCAGGGCTCCGACCGGGCAGGATAGCGGTAGTTCAGCCAGCCGCCTCGAGGAGAACCCGTGCAGCCCCAGCCCTTCGACCTCACTGCCCCTGACGGCACGACGCTGCGCGGCCGCCGCTGGGTGGCCGACGAAGCGTCGACGCGCGCGGTCGTCGTCATCGCGCACGGCATGGCCGAGCACGGCGAGAGGTACGCCCGCTTCGCGGACTCCCTCACCGGTGCCGGGTTCGCCGTCTATGCGGCCGACCACCGCGGCCACGGACGCACAGCTGAAGGCGGAACCCTCGGGTACTTCGCCGAGTCCGACGGCTGGAACCGCGTCACGGACGACATCGACACCGTCGTCACGCATGCGAGCGCCGAGCACCCGAACGCGCCGATCGTCCTGTTCGGCCACAGCATGGGCTCGCTGCTCGCGCGCACGTACGCGGTGCGTCACGGTGAACGCCTCACGGCCCTCGTCCTGTCGGGCACGCCCGCCGACGCGGGAACGCTGGGGCTCGTGGGGTCGAAGGTGGCCGCCGCCGAGGCGCGCCTGCGCGGCGCGAAGCACCCGAGCAAGCTTCTCGACAAACTCTCGTTCGGTGCGTTCAACAAGGCGTTCAAGCCGGCGCGCACGGACTTCGACTGGCTGAGCCGGGACGACGCCGAGGTCGACGCCTACGTCGCCGACGACAAGTGCGGGTTCATCGCCACCGCAGGGTTCTACGTCGACATGCTCGGCGGCCTGCGCCTCGTCAACACCCCGTCCTTCGTCGCGGCCACACCAGCGAAGCTGCCCATCCTCGTCGTGTCCGGCGACGCCGATCCGGCGGGCGGGGACGGTCGCGGTGTCGAGGCGGCCGCGGCCATGTTGCGCGACGGCGGCGTGGAGGACGTGACGCTCATGCTCTACCCCGGCGCGCGCCACGAACTGCTCAACGAGACCAACCGCGACGACGTGACGGCCCACGTTCTCGCGTGGATCGAGGGGCGCCTTCCGCACGACGCGTGACGCGTGTCACTTCGGCGCCCTCTAACCTGCCACAACGGGTCTACTGACGCGTAGCGTTGGAGATAAGGAGCCCTCTGCATGCGACGAAAGGAAGCACATGACTGACACCACGCCGCGCACCGAGGTGCACGGACTCCAGGTCGCCACCGTCCTGTACGACTTCATCAACGACTTGGTCCTGCCGGGCACGGACGTCGACCAGGAGACGTACTGGAAGGGTTTCGCCGAGGTCATCACCGACCTCGGACCCAAGAACAAGGCTCTCCTCGCCGAGCGTGACGAGCTCCAGGCGAAGATCGACGCCTACCACCGCGACAACCCGGGCAAGCCCGACTTCGACGCGTACAAGGCCTTCCTCACCGAGATCGGCTACCTCGTCGACGCACCCGCCGACTTCTCCATCACGACGGAGAACGTCGACCGCGAGATCACCGACACCGCCGGTCCGCAGCTCGTCGTGCCGATCCTCAACGCCCGCTTCGCGCTCAACGCGTCGAACGCCCGCTGGGGTTCGCTCTACGACGCGCTCTACGGCACCGACGCGATCGACGAGGCCGACGGCAAGGAGAAGGGCACCTCGTACAACACGGTGCGCGGCGACGCCGTCATCGCGTTCGCGAAGAACTTCCTCGACACTGCCGTCCCGCTCGCCGAGGGTTCCTACACCGACGTCACCGGCTTCGGCGTCGACGGCGGCGAGCTCTTCGTCCACCTCGACGGTGAGCGCACGACGTCGCTGAAGAACGCCGACGAGTTCGCCGGCTACGTCGGGCTGCCTGCGCAGCCGGAGGCAATCCTGCTGAAGCACAACGGTCTTCACCTGGAGATCCAGATCGACGCCGAGTCCCCGATCGGCGCGACCGACCCGGCCGGCATCAAGGACGTCCTCGTCGAGTCGGCTGTCACGACGATCATGGACCTCGAGGATTCCGTCGCCGCCGTCGATGCCGAGGACAAGGTGCTCGGTTATACGAACTGGCTCGGCCTCAACAAGGGTGACCTCGCCGAGGAGATCACGAAGAACGGCAAGACGTTCAAGCGCGAGCTCAATCCCGACCGCGAATACGTCTCCCCCGGCGGCGACACGTTCACCCTGCCGGGCCGCTCGTTGCTGTTCGTCCGCAACGTCGGCCACCTCATGACGAGCGACGCCGTCCTCGATGCCGACGGCAACGAGGTCGGCGAGGGGATCCTCGACGCGCTCGTCACGTCGCTGGCGGCGCTGCACGGCTTCGTCGGCAAGGAGGGCGTGAGCAACACGCGCACCGGCTCGATCTACATCGTGAAGCCGAAGATGCACGGGCCCAAGGAGGTCGCGTTCACGAACGAGCTGTTCGGCCGCGTCGAGAAGGTGCTCGCCCTGCCGGAGAACACGATCAAGGTCGGCATCATGGACGAGGAGCGCCGCACGACGGTCAACCTCTCCGCCTGCATCCACGCCGCGAAGGAGCGCGTCGTGTTCATCAACACGGGCTTCCTCGACCGCACCGGCGATGAGATCCACACGTCGATGCTCGCGGGCCCGATGATCCGCAAGGGCGAGATGAAGGGTTCCACGTGGATCAAGGCGTACGAGGACAACAACGTCGACGTCGGCCTCGCTGACGGTCTCGCGCACAAGGCGCAGATCGGCAAGGGCATGTGGGCGATGCCCGACCTGATGAAGGACATGCTCGAGCAGAAGATCGGCCAGCCGAAGGCCGGCGCGACGACGGCCTGGGTGCCGTCACCGACCGCCGCGACGCTGCACGCGCTGCACTACCACCAGGTCGACGTGTTCGCCGTGCAGGAGGAGCTCGCGAAGCGCAAGGCCGCGTCGGTCGACGACATCCTGCAGATCCCGCTCGCGGAGAACACGGACTGGTCGGACGCCGACAAGCGCGAGGAACTCGACAACAACTGCCAGTCGATCCTCGGCTACGTCGTACGCTGGATCGACCAGGGCGTGGGCTGCTCGAAGGTGCCCGACATCCATGACGTCGCGCTCATGGAGGACCGGGCGACGCTGCGCATCTCCAGCCAGCTGCTCGCGAACTGGCTGCAGCACGGCATCGTCACCGAAGACGAGATCGTCGAGTCGCTGAAGCGCATGGCGCCGATCGTCGACAAGCAGAACGAGGGCGATAAGGCTTACGAGCCGATGGCGCCGGACTTCGACGGCATCGCGTTCAACGCCGCGAAGGAACTCATCCTCGAGGGCGCGAAGCAGCCGAACGGCTACACCGAGCCGATTCTGCACCGTCGTCGGCGAGACAAGAAAGCCGCGCGCTGAGGATCAAGCGAGCGGAGTCGAGGGTGTGGATGCCGAGCTTGCGAGGCGTTCACACCTCGGCGTAGGGAGCGTTGACGAAGCGCGCCGTGGGCTCAGTGACGATCAAGCCCGACCGAGGTAGGTTCGCGCCGGAGCGTGCGAAGGCCCGGCCCTGCCGAATCGGGCGCTGAGGAACTGAGCCAATGAGTAGTCCGCGCGCTGAGGATCAAGCGAACGGAGTCGAGGGTCGCCTGACCCTCACGATGGCGCGTAACTCTCGGGTAGGCACGCAACTGCACGCCTACGTGTGAGTTACGCGCCATCGTGCGCGCTGGGGTCGGCGCGGGGCGCCCGAGGGCTGTGCGCGACCTGGGTTCCGTTGGAACGCCTAGCATTCGGACATGAAGCGCATCGACGTCCATGCTGACGGGCCCGCGAGTGTCGACGCGGCGTGGCAGGCCTACGTGCACGTCGATCGGTGGCGTGACTGGTCGCCGCACATGCCGCCGGTCGAGGCGGATGCCGTGGTGATCAGTCCCGGCGCGGAAGGACGGTGGCGTCTCGGGCCGGTGACGGTGGGGCGGTTCGTCATCACCGACGTCGATGCGGCGGCGAGGACGTGGAACTGGCGCGTCAGCGTCCTGGGGCTGACGACGACGGGCGAGCACCGCGTCGAGGTTCGTCGGAGCGGGTGCCGCTGCCACATGGCGATGGATCTGCCGCCTCTCGTGGGGCACGCCTATCGACCCGTCGCATGGTGGGCTCTTCATCGCCTTGCTCGCAGCTCGTGAGGCACCGGTCCACACCCCTGGTGGCTTCTCTTTGCGCCCAGATGCACCCGGGTGCATCTGGGCGCAAAGAGAGAGGACGTCAGACGGCGACGTTCTCCTCGAGTTCCTCCTCGGTCTCGGGGTCGAGCTCGTCGCGCTCGTCCTGATGCGCGTGCTCGGCGTGACGTCCGACGGGGCGGGACGCAGCTTCCTCGAGCTCACGGGCTCGCACAACACGTCGCTGTTCGACCGCGCATCCGGCTGCGAGACAGAGCAACCCGACGACCAGCCAGCCGAACAAGATGGTGAGCGGGCCGGCGATCGAGGCGTCCGGGAAGTAGATGATGCGACGCAGCGCCTCGACGAAGCCGGAGCCGATCCAGAAGTCGTGCAGCCAACCGAAGACGCTCGGCTGCATGACGGGCGCGAACACGCCGCCGGACGAGGTGAAGTTGAGCGCGACGAAGATCGCCGAGTACAGCAGCGTCGCGAACCGTCCGACGATCGGGTGCAGGCCGACACCGACCGTCAGCACGCCGGCCGTGTAGAGCAGTGACAGCGCCCACGTTGCGAGCGCGTGCCCACCGAACATGTCGTAACCCCACGCCGCGATCGCGAGTTCGATCGTCGAAATGACGACGGCGGCGCCGGCGGCGAGGGCGATGCGCTGGGCGAACGGGCGGCTCGCAGCCGCCGCGCCGATGGCGATCGACGTGGCGTACGCGGCGACCGTCAGGGCGACGAGGAAGAAGAAACCGTTCTGGCCGGCGGGGTCGTCCTCGGTGAGGGGCGCGACGTCCTTGACGGTCAGCGCATCGTGCTGCTTCTCCGCGACGGGGCGGAACATCTTCTCGACGACGGACTTCGTCGTGTCGGACGCGCCACCGGCGGTGAGCAGTTCGGCCTTGCCGTCACCGGGGACGTAGGCCGCGGAGATCTTCAGGTGCTTCAGCTGATCCGTCGCCTGCTCGGGCGTCGCGATCGTGCGGACGTCCGCCTCGTCGCCGAACGCGTCCTGCACCTTGGCCGCCAGCGGGCCCGCCTGTTGAGCCTGACCGACGACGGCGACGGGCACGTGGTGGGGCGACGGCTTGTGGAAACCACCGAGGTAGGCGGCGCACATGATGAGACCCATGAGGATCGGAACGATGACGTGCGACAAGACCGTCCTCATCGGGGCCTGCGCGGTTGGCGGATGCGCGGTGGACATCTCTTCCCTTCGTTTAGTTAGGTTATCTATGTTTAAAGGTACACCTGACTGCGAAGTGTGCGCGAGCTGTGGGGCCAGCGTCACATCGGATCGTTCCGAGGGCCTACCCGGTCAACCCGTTCTGCGTTTTCGCCGATCGCGGCCTGAGCCATCCGCGACAATGGCACGGTGACTGCGCACTTCGAATCCGTCGACGACGTCCGCGACCGCCTCGCCGAGGCCGGCTACCTCGCGAGCGACGCCATCGCGACGACGGTCTTCCTCGCCGACGCACTCGGTAAGCCGCTGCTCGTCGAGGGCCCCGCCGGCGTCGGCAAGACCGAGCTCGCCAAGGCCGTCACGAGCGCGCTCACCGCGACCACCGGCGAAGACGCCGACCTCGTGCGCCTGCAGTGCTACGAGGGCATCGACGAGGCCCGCGCCCTCTACGAGTGGAACCACGCGAAGCAGCTCCTGCGCATCACCGCCAACACTGCGCTGGCACAGACGAACGCGACAGGGACCACCGCGCAGGCGACCGACGACGAGGTCGCTCACGACTGGCAGGCCCTCGCCACCGACATCTTCACGGACGAGTTCCTCCTCACCCGGCCGCTGCTGCGCGCCATCCGCAACGAGCAGCCCACCGTCCTGCTCGTCGACGAGCTCGACAAGGCCGACGTCGAGGTCGAAGGCCTCCTCCTCGAGGTGCTGAGCGACTTCCAGGTCACCGTGCCCGAACTCGGCACCCTTGCCGCGACGCAGCGCCCGTTCGTCGTCCTCACCTCCAACGCCGCGCGCGACCTGTCGGAGGCTCTGCGCCGACGCTGCCTCTTCCTCCACATCGACTACCCCAGCGCCGAACTCGAACAGCGCATCGTCGCCCTCAAGGTGCCGGGCCTCGACGCGGCGCTCGCCGAGTCCGTGGTCCGGCTCGTGCAGCGCCTGCGCGAGATGCCGCTGCGCAAGGCGCCCAGCATCGCGGAAACCGTCGACTGGGCGCGCACCCTCGTCGCACTCGGGGCTGACAGCTCCGACGACCTCGACCCCACCGTGCTGCGCGCCAACCTCGGCGTCCTGCTCAAGCACCAGGACGACATCGAGCGCGCCTCCACGCTGCTCAAGCTCGATGCCTGACGAGCACCACTTCCCGGGGGCGTTCCACAACCGCCCCTCGGCCGGGCAGCCCGAACGTCACGAACCGCTCGACGACGCTGCGCCGCGTGGCGAGGACACGCAGACACCCGCGGTGATCGGCCCCCTCGGACGCCGCCTCGTTGCCCTCGCCGACGCGATGCGCCGCCACGGTGTCGTCGTCGGAACGAGTGACGTCGTGGATGCCGGGCACGTCGCGGGCGCCCTCGGTCTCGAGAACCGCGAGCGCCTGCGTGAGGGGCTCGCAGCGGCTCTGGTGCGCCGGGGCGAGCAGCGCGGCGTCTTCGACGATCTGTTCGACATCTTCTTCCCCGCTGCGCTCGGACGACGCACTGCGGCGGGCGATCTCGGCGCCGACGACCTGCTCGCCCAGCTACCGGAGTTCGACGCGGAGAACGCCGATGCCGCCGAGCTGCGCGAACGCGCCAAGGCCCTCACCGAACTGCTTGCGAGGGCTCTTGCCGAGAACGACGAGCGGGCCCTCGAGACGCTCGCGGGCGTCGTCGTCGACGAGTTCGGGCGCCTGCGTCGCGCGGGTGACGAGGGGTTCTCTGCGAACCAGGCCATCGACCAGTTCCAACCGAACCTCGCGGTTGCGCGGGCCACTGAGCTTCTGCGCGAGCACGACGAGTACCTGCGCCGCCTGCGAGCCGAGCAGGAGGCGGACGCCCTCGAGGGCAGCGTCGGCTCCCCCGGTCTCGCCGACGAGGGCGTCGGCACCTCCGAGGGCGGCGGTGGCGCCGGCAGTGGCGGTCAGGCCGCAGCCCCACTCGAGGGGTGGCAGCCCGACCCGTTCGTCCAGCGCTTCGACCGCGACGAGATCCGTACGCGCGTCGCGGGGTTCCGGCGTCGCATCGAGACCGAGTCCCGCCGTCGCAACGCCGAGATCCGCGGCAGGGCGAGCCAGGCGACCTACGCCGTCACCACGCCGATCGAGCGGCGCGACTTCAGTCAGACCTACGCGATCGACGCCGCCCAGATGCGTCGCGTCGTCGAGCCCCTCGCGCGCAAGCTCGCGGCCCGCATGGCGGCGAAACGACGCCGCGCCAGTCACGGGCGCATCGACATCCGCAAGACGCTTCGTGCGTCGATGTCCACCGGCGGAGTTCCTATCGCGCCCGTCTACGACCACCGCACGCCGAACCGCTCCGAGCTCGTCATCCTCGCCGACATGAGCAGCAGCGTCTCCGGTTTCAGCCGCTTCACGATCCTGCTCATGCAGGCGATGCAGGCGCAGTTCGCGCGCGTGCGCGTCTTCGGGTTCGTCAACACCGTGGACGAACTCACCGAGACCGTCCGCTCCGTGGGCGCGGACGGCGACCTCATCGAGGCGCTTCGCGGCAACACTCGGATGCAGCGCGGGCACCGCAACTCCGATTACGGCATGACGTTCGTCGACTTCGTCGCCCACCACCTCGACGCCGTCACGCCGCGTGCCACCCTGCTCGTCCTCGGCGACGCTCGCACCAACTCGACGAACCCGCGCTACGACGCGCTGCGCGCCATCGTGGACGAGGCACGTCACGCGTTCTGGCTCAACCCGGAGGCCGAATCGCAGTGGGGCACGGGTGACTCTGTCGCGACGAAGTACGCCGAGATCATCGACATGCACGAATGCCGCACAATCACCGACCTGCGCGACTTCGTCACGAAGGCCCTCTGACGCCCTGAGGGTCGGCTATCCGGTGCAGTTGTATGGATCTGGCTGCGATATTTCGCCGCCAGATCCACAGTAGTTCCCCAGGTGGCTGGGTGGTCAGTCCGTCAGGTCGGCGACGAGGGCGCGCACACGCGCGTCGATGTCGTCGCGCACGAGACGCATCCGCTCCACGCCCTCGATGCCGCGCAGCGACGGTTCGTCGGTGGTCCAGCGCTCGATGTCGGTTCGCATTCCCTCCACGGGTTCGACCTGCGCTTCGCCACCGATGACGACGACGCGGTCCGCGCGGCGCAGCAGATCGACGTCGATCGCCTTGGGGTGTTCGCCCTCGAACGTGGCGCCCACCTCCTCGACGGCCGCTCGCGACTCCTCGTTGAGCTTCGATCCCGGGTGCGTGCCGGCCGAGTGCACCTCGACGGAGTCGCCGGCGTGCAGGCGCGTCAGGGCAGCCGCCATTTGCGACTTTCCGGCGTTCTTGACGCAGACGAACAGGGCACTCGGGCGGGGCTCGCTCATGCTCGGGTCTCCTTCGGCACCTGGGGGAAGCGCCCGCGCAGCGCGAGCGAGACGTAGACGAGGCCGACGAGCACGGGCACCTCGATAAGGGGCCCGACGACGCCCGCGAGCGCCTGGCCGGACGTTGCCCCGAAGGTCGCGATGGCGACGGCGATGGCGAGCTCGAAGTTGTTGCCGGCCGCAGTGAAGGCGAGCGTCGTCGTCCGCTCGTAGCTCATGCCGAGCGCCTTGCCGAGAACGTAGCCGCCGCCCCACATGAGGGCGAAGTAGACGAGCAGAGGCAGGGCGATGCGGGCGACGTCGAGCGGGTTGCGCGTGATGGCGTCGCCTTGGAGCGCGAAGAGCAGGACGATGGTGAACAGCAGCCCGTAGAGGGCCCACGGCCCGACGCGAGGCAGGAACGACCCCTCGTACGCGTCGCGGCCCCAACGCTTCTCGCCGACACGGCGTGAAAGGAAACCGGCCAGCAGCGGCACGCCGAGGAAGACGAGCACGGACGCGGCGATGTGCCACGGCGACACGTCGAGGTTCGTCTGCTCGAGGCCGAGCCACCCGGGCAGCACCGACAGGTAGAACCACCCGAGGCCGGCGAAGGCGATGACCTGGAAGACCGAGTTGAGCGCGACGAGCACGGCCGCGGCCTCGCGGTCACCGCAGGCGAGGTCGTTCCAGATGATGACCATCGCGATGCACCGGGCGAGCCCGACGATGATGAGGCCCGTGCGGTAGGCGGGCAGGTCGGCCAGGAAGATCCACGCGAGCGCGAACATCACGGCGGGCCCGACGAGCCAGTTCAGGACGAGCGACGCACCGAGCATCCGCTTGTCGGCCGTCACGGTGTCGAGGCGGTCGTAGCGAACCTTCGCGAGCACCGGGTACATCATGACGAGCAGGCCGATGGCGATCGGCAGCGAGACACCCTCGACCTCGACGGCGGAGAGCGCGTCGTCGAGACCCGGCACGAG
The DNA here is from genome assembly GCF_019895135.1 of Dermacoccus sp. Tok2021. Taxonomy (NCBI): domain Bacteria; kingdom Bacillati; phylum Actinomycetota; class Actinomycetes; order Micrococcales; family Dermacoccaceae; genus Dermacoccus; species Dermacoccus sp. Tok2021. The sequence goes on along the minus strand of NZ_JAGTHU010000005.1, from coordinate 105,776 downwards.
CCGTCCGAGAAGGAGACCGACGGCCATCGCAGCGACGATCCAGACCGGCAGGAAGCGATCGAGCGTCGAAAGGCGCGCGGCAACAGGGGCTTGCGTGGGCTCGGCGGAGCCAGTGGCATCGGTCTTCATCGTCATGAACTCTGGCCAACGTATTGATGTTTGTCAATATGTCGGTAGGGTGAGCCACATGTCCACCCCCGCAGAGTTCACCTGCGCTCCCGCCGCCGACGCGGCGCTGCTGCCGCTCGACGACGCGAATCGCCGGGCCGAGCTCCTAAAGGCGATCGCCGATCCGGTGCGGCTGCGTCTGCTCACCTACCTCGCAGCCACCCCCGGCGGCACGGTGTGCGCCTGCCACCTGCCGAGCCAACTGGGCATCACCCAGCCGACCCTGAGCCATCACCTCAAGAAGCTGACGGACACCGGGCTCCTCATGCGCGAACAGCGCGGACGGTGGGCGCACTACACCGTCGTCCGGTCGCGGCTCGACGAAGCTCGGTCAGCGCTCGAGCTCTGACCCAGCCGGTGCAGATGTGTCGATGTGGCCGCGCTATGTCGCCACCAGATCGACAGAAGTTCCCCGGATACGCGAACGCCCGGCCTCTCGCGCTTCGAGGGGCCGGGCGTCACGTCAGGCGGCTACTTGATGAAGCCTTCCTTCTTGAGCCAGTCGAACGCCACGTCGGACGGGTTCTCACCGTCGACGTCGACCTTGGCGTTGAGCTCGATCATCGTCTCGTTCGTCAGCTTCTTCGACACAGGGCCGAACAGGTCCGACAACTGCGGGTTCTTCTCCAACGTCTCGGTGGAGAACACCGGGGCGACGTTGTAGAGCGGGAAGAACTTCTTGTCGTCGGCGAGCACCTGCAGCTTCAGCACCTTGATGCGGCCATCGGTCGTGAAGACCTCACCGAAGTTGCACAGCCCGTTGTTCGTAGCCGCGTAGATCGCACCCGACTCGAGCTTCTTGATCTGGTTACGCGGAATCTCGCTGCCGAGCGGAATGCCGTAGGCCTTGAGCATCGGCTCGAGGCCGTCGTCACGGTTGGCGAACTCGGTGTCGACGCACAGCGTGCGCTGCGCCTTCGGCACCTTCTTGAGGTCGGACAACGACTTCACGTTGAACTTCTTCGCCGTGGCTTCCTTCGCCGCGAACCCGTAGGTGTTGTTCATCGGCGCGTACTGCAGCCACGTCAGACCGTTCTTCGCGTCCTCTGCCTTGACGGCGTCGAACTGCTTGCGCGGGTCCGGAATCGGCTTCGTGTGCCCCATGTACGTGATCCACGCCGTGCCCGTGTACTCCCACGAGAACGTCGTCTGGCCCTGGATCTGCGCCTCACGAGCCGCCGCAGAACCGGGGATCGTCGTGAAGTCCTTCACGTTTCCCCCGGCCGACTGCAGCAGGATGACGGCGATCTTTCCGAGGATCTGCTGCTCCGTGAACTGCTTGGAACCGACGGCGATCTCGGCGCCGTCGAGCTTCTTCACGGTGGCGAGCTTCGGCCCCAGTTCACCCGAGGGCGAGATGCCGGCCGAGGTACCGAGGCCACAGGAGCTGAGCAGCAGCGAACCCGCTGCCGCCGCTCCGGCGACGCCGGCGAGCCTGGCCCGCGGAGTACGAATCAACTTGTGCGTCATGCGATCACAGCCCCTTCGGGGTGACGATGGCCTCGAGCACACGCCCGGCCCACTCGAAGACGAGCGCGAGCAGGGCGATGAGGATCGCGCCACTGACGAGGATCGGGTAGCGGAACAGGTTGATGCCCGCCTGGATGAGCGCGCCCAGACCGCCGGCGTTGATGAACGTCGCGAACGACGCCGTACCGACGAGGAGGACGAGCGCGGTGCGCACACCGGCCATGATGACCGGCGCCGCGAGCGGCAGCTCGACCGTCGCGAGCGTCTTCATCTGGCTCATGCCCATGCCGCGGGCCGCCTCGACGAGCGTCGGGTCGACCTGCTGCAGACCGACGATCGTGTTGCGCAGCACCGGCAGGAACGCGTAGATCGCGAGAGCGAGAACGGCCACCCAGAAGGTGAAGCCGATCCACAGCGCGAGCAGCACGATGAGGCCGATGACCGGCGTCGCCTGGCCCGCGTTGGCGAACGCGACGACGGGCCCGGAGAAGCGGCGCAGCTTGGGACGGGTCAGGGCGACACCGATGGGCAGGGCCGTGGCGAGCACGAAGAAGGTGGCGACGAACGTCACCTTGATGTGCTCCCACCCGAGCTTGCGCAGCGTGGACCAGTCGAGCTGACGCGCCTCGATGGGGTCGAGATCGGCGGTCTGACGCCAGATGACCCAGGCGCCGAAGATGACGAGGATGAGGACGGGCAGCCCGAAGATCAGACCGAGTTGCTCGCGTCCGATACGGCCCTTCACTGTTCCTCACCCTCCTCGGCCTGCTCGCGGAAGTCGGTGTGGCTCGAGGTGTTCGCCACAGCCACCGAATCGGGCGTGGCCTCGGCGTCGGCACCGTGACGGCGCGACTCGGCCGCCTCGTGGGTGTCCTGGATGTGCGTCATGATCTGCTGGAACGACGCGACACCGCGGTACTCGCCGCGCCCACCGGTGACGACGACGGCGCCGTGGCTCGAGCTGAGCATGGCGTCGAGGGCGTCGTTGAGCGTGGCGCGGTGGTCGACCGTCTGCAGTGCCTCGCGGCGACGGTTCTCGACGCGCTCGCCGCGCAGCTTGGCGGCGGTGACGAAGTCGACCGGACGACCACGCTCGTCGAGCACGACGACGTTGCGCACACCGGACGCGGTGGCGTTGCGCTGCACGTCGACGATGGAGTCACCCACGCGAACCGTCGGCGCGTCGGCGATCTCGACATCGTCGAGGCGCGAGAGGGCGAGGGACTTGAGGGCCGAACCGGCACCCACGAAGTCCTCGACGAACTCGTTGGCCGGGGCCGCGAGGATGTTCTCGGGGGTGTCGTACTGCTCGATCTTGCCGCCCTCGGAAAGGATGAGGATGCGGTCGCCGAGCTTGAGAGCCTCGTCGATGTCATGCGTGACGCAGATGATCGTCTTGCGCAGCTGGCGCTGGATGCTGAGCATCTCGTCCTGCAGGCGCGTACGCGTGATCGGGTCGACGGCGCCGAAGGGCTCGTCCATGAGGATGACGGGCGGGTCGGCGGCGAGGCCGCGGGCCACACCGACACGCTGCTGCTGACCGCCGGAGAGCTCACGCGGGAAGCGGTCGCGGTAGCGCTCCGGGTCGAGGCCGACCATGTCGAGCAGCTCGTCGACGCGCTCGGTCGTCTTGGCCTTGTCCCAGCCGAGCAGACCGGGGACGACGGCGATGTTGTCGGCCACCGTCATGTGCGGGAAGAGTGAACCACCCTGGATGACGTAACCGATGCGCCGGCGCAGGTCGTCGGCCTTCGACTCGGAGATCGGCTTGCCGTCGATCGTGATGGTGCCGCTCGTCGGGTCGATGAGACGGTTGATCATCTTGAGCGATGTCGTCTTGCCGCAGCCCGACGGGCCGACGAACATGACGGTCTCACCGGCAGGGATGCGCAGCGACATGCCGCCGACGGCAGCCTTCGCCTGGCCGGGGTACTTCTTGACGACGTTGTCGAAGACGATCTCGGCGCCCGTGACTTCGCTGCGCTGAGAGCTCGTGGCGTCGACGTCGGTGTTGACGTCCGTGTTGACGTCGTCAGCGCGCTCGACCGGCGTGGCGCCCTGGGCTTCGGTGGTGTTGTCAGGCACGGATCCCCCTGGGAATCGTCAGTCGGCCGACGCCGACAAGAATGAGGTCGAGAAGGAGCGCGAGGACGACGACACCGATGGTGCCGACGAGCGCGTAGTTGAGCGCGTTGGCGCCGCCCACCTGGGCGAGGCCGGTGAAGATGTAGCCACCGAGGCCGGGGCCGAGGGCGTAGGCGGCGATGGCGCCGACGCCGAACGACATCTGGGTGGACGTGCGCACGCCGGCGAGGATGACCGGCCACGCCATGGGCAGGCGCACCTTGAGCAGCGTCGCTGCCTTGCTCATGCCCATGCCCTGCGCGCTTTCGAGCAGGTTCTTGTCGACCGACTCGAGGCCGACGACCGCGTTGCGCAGGATCGGCAGAACGGCGTAGAAGCAGACTGCGAGCACCGACGGCAGGGCACCGATGCCCACGAGCGGCAGCAGCACGCCGAGGAGCGCGAACGACGGGATGGTCAGACCGACCGCCGAGAAGATGTTGGCCAAGCCCTTGAGCCTGTTGTTCCGAATGACGATGACCGCAAGGACGAGCGCGATGATCGTGGCGAGCAAGACGGCCTGGACGACGAGCGAGGTGTGCTGGTAGCTGCGATAGGCGATGTCCTGCCATCGCTCAGCGATGAATTCCCACACGAGGCGTCATCCCCCTTTCCACAATGTGCCCGCCGACGCCCCGTGCGGCACACGGGAGTAGGCGGGCTTCGTTTGGCTCATCCTAGGTGCGCAGGCGCGTCAGACCGCGGTTTTCCGGGCCTCACGGGCCCTGCGGGAGCGTTATCGCCGACGAACGAGTCGGCCGTTCTCCTTGCCATGACAGAGGGAATTCACAGTTGATAACGAATGGCTCACGAATCCCTGAATATTGCGACAGTGCGGGCAAATCGGTCGATTGTGCCCCTCGGGATCGGGAGGATGACGTCATGAGTGTGCACCCCGCGTCGCAGCTTCCGTGGCAGACCTACCGTGACGTGCGTCTGCGTGCGTTGGGGACCAATCCGGAGGCGTTCGGCTCGTCGTTCGAGCGCGAGGTGGCCTTCCCCGACGAGCGGTGGGTCGAGCGCGCGTCGAACCCCGGGACGCTGCTGTGGGTGGCTGACGACGAGCCGGATGCCTCGAGCGGCGTCGCGCCGCGTGCTGACGGTTTGGCGGGCCTCTTTCCCGCCTCCGGTTATCTCGACGACGTGGAGAGCGCTCGGACGCTGACGGACGACCCGGAGCGTCTCGCCTTCGTCGTCCAGGTGTGGGTGGAGCCGGGTCGGCGCGGCACCGGCGTCGTCGACGACCTTGTCGAAGCACTCGTCTTGCGGGCACGCGAGTTGGGTTACCGGGTGCTGGCGCTGCACGTGTTCCGCGCGAACGAGCGGGCCGCGGCGGCGTACGTGCGGCACGGGTTCACGCAGGTGAACCCGCCGTCGCCGGCGTGCCCGGCCGACGAGGACGAGTACGTCCTGACGCTCTGAGCTCGCACCGGCGCGACTACCTGTTCAGGACACAACGTGCCCCGGTGGCACGTCGGCATCTCAAACCGGGACCATCAGGACACAACGCGGCCTGACGGCACTCGCGCACCCACCGGCATGGCCGGAGCGAGCGGGCCGGCCCAGCGTCAGCGGCTCAGAAGAACCAGCCGTCGGACAGGGGCTGGCCCTCGGGACGCGCGCCGTGGCCGCGGCCGTCCGTCGCGGGAAGGCCGCCGGCCTGCATGGCGGCGACGTCGATGTAGTGCTCGGTGCCGAAGCCGGCGTTGAACGCCTCGGCGGGCATCGCGAGGATGCCTGCGGCGTCGGGCTGCGACGCGTGCGCGCCGAGCGCGGCGCGCTTCGTGTCGAGGTAGGCGCTGACGTCGACGCGGAAGCTGATGTCGCGCTCGGCCATGCCGAGGGGGTTGCCGTCGTCGCCGCCGGCGTCGGGGTCGAAGCTCTCGCCCTCGGGGATGAGCCCGGACTCGCGGGCCTGACGCATCTGCTCGCGCAGGGCGTCACGGTTCATCGTCGACTCGAACACGCGCGGCGAACTCTTCGCCAGCGAGACCGCGCGGTGGAGCACGTTGTGCACCTTGACGTGGTCGGGGTGGCCGTAGCCGCCGTGCCAGTCGTAGCCGACGACGACGTCGGCGTTCTCCTCGTCGAGAATGTCGGCGAGCGCCTGCCCAGCGATGACGGGGTCGGCGCCGTGGAAGGATCCGTCGACGTCGTTCTGCTCCCAGCCCGTCATGCCCGAGTCGGCGTAGCCGAGCCACGCGACGCGCGCCGTGCCGAGCACCCGAGCGGATTCGGCCGCTTCCTTGCGGCGTCGCTCGACGACCGTCTCACCCTCGGCCATGTCTTCGGCGGGCGAACCGTGGTCACCGTTCGTGGCGTAGACGAGCACGACGCGGTGGCCCTCCTCGACGGCGCGCGCCATGGCGCCGGAGGTCTGGCTGGCTTCGTCGTCGGGGTGGGCGTGGAAGAAGACGATGGTCGACACGGGCGACAGTTTCCCACGACCGCCGTGGACCTCGACAACGATGAACAGCGTTCGGACGCGTACCACCGGTGGCCATCCCGAAGGGCGCATCATGAACCCATGACGACGAACATCACACCCTGCATCTGGCTCGACGGCACCGCTCAGGCGGCAGCCGACCTGTACCTGTCGCTCTTTCCCAACGCGAAGCGCACGAGCACCGTGCACTATCCCACCGACGCCGCGGCGCTCGGCCCGAACGCGCACATGGCCGGGCAGGTGCTCATGGAGGAGGTCGAGCTCGACGGCAACCCCTTCACCCTCCTCAACGGCGGGCCGCAGTTCCCGCAGACGGAGGCCGTCTGCTTCCAGATCATGTGCGCCGACCAGGCCGAGGTCGACCACTACTGGAACGGCTTCACCGCGAACGGCGGCGCCGAGAGCCAGTGCGGCTGGTGCAAGGACCCGTTCGGCGTGAGCTGGCAGGTCATCCCCGCCGCTTCTACGAGCTGATGAGCGACCCGGACCCGCAGGTCGTCACGCGGGTGTCGCAGGCGATGTACTCGATGCAGAAGCTGGACGTCGAGCAACTCGAGCGCGCTGCACGAGGAGCATGACGGCCCGCACCGTCAACCACACGAGCAGCATGTTGCGCACGAGGATGACGACGCGCGTCGTCAGCGCGAACAGCGTGTGATCGGAGAAGATCCCATCGAACAGGAACGGAAACTCCAGCTGCGTCAGCACGAGCGTCACCGCGCCGAGCAGGCGCAGGCGGGCGTCGTCGACGAGCACGAGCGCCGGAATGAGCCAGATGAGGTACTGCGGGCTCAGCACCGGACTCGACAGGATGAGCACCGAGATGACGCACGTCATCGTCAGCGCGAGGGTGGTGACGCGCTCGTCACGCCCGGCCCGCCAGCCGAGGGCGAGCAGCGACAGCGCGAGGACGTAGCCGACGTACTGCGTCGGCTTCACCATCCACATAAGGGAGTTCGCGAGTTCGCCCGTGTACTCCCACGAGCCCTGACGCTTCTCCAGCGAGACGGGCGTGGAACCGAAGATCCGCGCGAAACCGAGCCAGGCACCCCACAGCGACTCCACCTCGAAGCCGCGCTGACCCTGCCAGGACAACGGTGACGTGACGCGCTGCGGCCCGGCCAACAGCGCCGTCGTCCCGACCCAGGCGATGCCACCCGCCATCGCGGCGACCATGTGCGTGACGCGGCGGCGCGTGGGGCCGAGCAGGCCGAGGCCGAAGACGGCCGGCCACAGCTTGACGGCCGAGCCCATCGCGACCGCGAGCCCGGAGAGCACCGAGCGGCTGCGCGAATGAGCCGCGCCGTCGTTGAAGACGAGCAGCAGGACGAGCGCGAACGCGGCGTACAGGTCGAAGCGCATGTAGAGCAACGGTCCGAGGAGCCCGACGAACAACGTCCACCGCAGCGCGGCCTCGCGCCCGAAGTGACGGTCGAACAGCCGCGTCGCCACGGCGTCACACGCGATGGCGGTGACGACGAAGAGCGCGACGAAGCCCGCGTACGGCAGGGTGCGCGCGGCGGCCATGATCCACAGCGCCACAGGGAAGGGGTACTCGGCCATCGACGACATGACGTCGGAGCGACCCGCCTGCGCGTAGTAGTAGCGCAGGTCGCCACGCATGCCCGAGTAGAGGGCGCACAGCGCGAGCATGATGACGCGCGTGAGCGGCCAGAGCACGTTGAGGCGGCGGTAGAACGGAAGGGACGCACCGTCGCGGGACACCGGGACGGCGAGCTCGATCACGCGCTCACCTTAGCGGTTGCTCCCTCGGTGTCTCCGGCGGCAGGCCGGGGATTTCGCTCGTGTCGCGCTCGCTGCCGCGCGGGGTGCGGGAGCGGCGTCAGCGGGCAAAGACCCCAGAAACGTTGGATCCCCCGACTGCCTGGTGCTCTGGGGTCATCAGGTAGCCGGGGGCTAAGAGCAATTATTAGCGGAGACTTCACCTTCTGGAAAGACTTCCAGCAACATTTCTCGCCGGGTGTGACCGATGACGCATCGGACGTCCGACCCAGAGCGCACGAAACCCGCCACGAGGACGGTTCGTGGCGGGTTTCGCGCCGGCGCCCGCGAGTGTCGGGAGCTCGCGGCACCGGGTGAACCGCGCGAGGAGATGAGCGCGCAGGTCACGTGAGCCTGCAACCGGCCCGCTGGGCGCGGATGGCGCGCCGAACACCACGAACGTCGCGCGGCGTGAGGCGCCCAGCTCGGCGTCACGATCTGCGTGGACGGCCGGCCGCAGGAGTCTTCGAGGTGGGTCTACAGGCGCACGAGCTTGCCGTCGCGCACGGCGTAGCGGGCGTTCGACTCGACGGCCAGGTTCGTCGGGGCGGGCTTCACGACCTCGGCGGCGTTGCCGGCGTACCGGATGCCGGTGGCCACACCGGCTGCCGAGGCGTCGGCGGCGCTCATCGTCGAGACGCCCATGAGGGCAACCGCGGAGCTGACGACGATGCCGCGGCCGAGGTTCCTGAGCGAGCCGAAGCGGGAGGTGGCGGCCTGGGACGAGGTGTTCTGTGTGGTGTTCATGGCCCTGACTCAACGCCGCGTTGCTATGGGGTTCCTGTGCGACGCGTGTGACACCCCTACGGGGTTTGCGTGCTGCTCGCCGACCGCTGCGCCCACGCCCCGTGACAGCCCGATTGCGCGGTGCTCGTTACGCTCGTCGGGTGAAGAGTGGATTCGTGCCCGTTGCTGCCGCCGTCGTCATACTCGTCTTCGGCCTCGCGCTCGCAGCCGCCCTGCTCAAGGGCATCGTGGGTGCTGTGCGCCGCCGCAGCTGGCCGGTCGTCGACGGCGTCGTCCAACTCGCCACCGGCGAGGACGGTCGCAAGAACTCCCTCGCACGCATTCGTTACACGGCCCCCGACGGTGGGCGTCACGTCCTGGAGACGAAGACCGGCGGCATGAGCACGAACGGGCGCGACGGCCAGCGGCTGCCGCTGTCGGTCGACCCGAGCGACCCGGCCAACGCTGTGCCCAAGGCCGCCAACGGCACCCTCGCGACCATGGGCTGCATGGTCGTCACGTTGCTGCTCTTCGTCGTCTTCGCGGTGTTCGTGCTCGTGCGCGTGCTTGGCTGATGACGCAGCCCTCCGCCGCCGCGCCGAGCGACGGCGCCTCCCCCAACGCACCGGGGGCCGGCGAGGACGACCGGCTGCGCACGACGCGGCTCTTCCTCCTCGCTGCGGGGCTTTTCGTCTTCCTCACCGCCGAGATGTACCCGGTCGGCGCCATGCCCGACATGACGCGCGACCTCGGCGAATCCGAATCCGCCGTCGGGCGCCTCGTCACCTGGTACGCCATCGGCGTCGGAGTGGCGACGATCCCCGTCGTCATGGCCACACGAGCCCTCTCGCGCCGGCTCGTCATCGTCGGGTCACTGCTCGCGCTGTTCGTCTCGATGGCTCTCTCGGCGATCGCCCCGAATCTCCTCGTCGTGACGATCGCGCGACTCATCGGCGCGATCGCACACGGTGGCATCTTCGCCGTCGTGCCGGTCGCTGCCGCGAGCCTGGCCCGCAAGGGCGCGGAGGCGAAAGCCGTCGGTGGCGCGTTCCTCGGTGCAAGCGTCGGCGTCGTGGCCGGTCCGCCGTTCGTCGCCGCCGTGAGCGAGCACGTCGGGTGGCGGTTCGCGAGCGGCGTCATCGCCGTCATCGCGTTGCTCGTCGCGATGGCCAGCCAGCTCAAGCTGCCGCCGCTCGAAGCGCGTTCCGGCGGCGCGTTCTCGCTCCGCATCCCGGCGTCGATGCGCTTGCCGTTCTACACGCTCTGCGGCGTGACGGCCCTCATCGTCACGGCACACAACGCGGCCTGGGCGTTCATCGCCCCGATCCTCGAAGCGCGCGGCATCTCCGGCACTGCGTACGCCGTCGAACTGTTCTGTTACGGGCTGGCCGGCGCTCTCACGACGGCGTTCGCGAGCCGTCACCTCGACGCCCACCCGCGCCGCGTGACGACCATCGCGCTCACCTGCATGATCCTTGCGCTGCTCGCCCTGACGTTCCTGCCCGGCACCGCGACGGGCGCCGTCGCCGCCGTGGTCTGGGGTGGAGCGTTCGGCGTGCTGCCCGTTGCCATGCAGACGCGCGTGCTCGCCACGACACCCGGTCACAACGACGCGGCCACGCCGATCTACGTCGTCGCGTTCCAGATCGGCATCAGCCTCGGTGCGTACATCGGCAGCGTGCTCATCCTGACGATGGCCGCCACGAGGCTGCCGCTGTTCGCCGCCGTCGTCACGGCGTTCGGGCTGCCGTTGCTCGCGTGGGGTATGCGTGATCGTCACGGCTCCGAGGCGAGTACGACCCGCCCCGAGTGACGAAGCTCGTTCACGGGACTACGCACCCCGAGAAACGCTCAGGGAAGTCGCGCTAGGCTCGCCGCAGGACCGTTCGGCGCACCCGCGCCCCGACGAGGAGATGGAATGAAGGACAACACCGGTTTGAGCATCGGCTACCGCATGGGCTGGCGCCTCGAGTACATCGGTGTCTCCGTCTTCGGCCCCGCCCAGCACGTGCCCGCGAGCGACCCGAAGCGTCGCCTGCGCCGCGAGCGCGCCCGCCGCGTCATCGCCGCGCACGAGGCGCGCGGCACCACCGCCCCCGAGTGGGTGCACGAGGTGCTCGCCTCCGGCGGCGACAAGCCGAAGCGCTGACCAACCTGGGACACTGAGGGCATGTTCTCGTTCGAAAGTCTTGAACTGCCCGTCGTGGCAGCGCCCATGGCAGGCGGCCCCACGACCACGGAACTCGTCATCGACGCCTCGAAGGCCGGTGGCTGGGGCGTGCTCGCCGGGGGCAACAAGGACGTCGACACGATGGCCCGCGAGGTGCGCGACGTGCAGGACGCCGGCGTCGCTGCGGGCGTCAACCTCTTCATCCCCGGCCCGCAGAGCACGGACGCCGAGGCGCTCGCCGGGTTGCGCGAGAAGCTCGGCCCCATCGCCAAGAAGTTCGACGTCGAACTCGGCGAACCCTCCTGGGACGACGACGATTACGGTGCCAAGCTCGACTGGCTCGTCACCCACCCCGTCGACGTCGTCACCTTTACCTTCGGCCTGCCGTCGGCCGAGGACGTCACGGCGCTGCGCGGCGTCGGCACGAGCCTCGGCGCGATGGTCACCTCCCCCGAGGACGCCCGCGCCGCCGTCGAGCGCGGCATGGACTTCCTCATCGTTCAGGGCCCCGACGCCGGCGGCCACCAGAGCACGTTCGACCTCTACGCCGAGCCGAGCGACGTCGCCCTGCCGCAGCTCTTCGACGACGTGCGCGGCGCCGTCGACGTACCGCTGCTCGCAGCCGGTGGCATCGCCACGCCCGCCGACACGCAGGCCGCGCTCGATGCCGGCGCCGTCGCCGTCCAGGCCGGAACCGCCTACCTGCGCTCCTCGTCAGCCGGTTCGTCGCTGACGCACCGTTTGGCTCTCGCCTCCGACGATTTCTCCGAGACGGGCCTGACGCGCGCCTTCTCCGGTCGCTACGCCCGGGGTCTCGCCAACGAGTTCATGGCGATGTTCGACGGAATCACCGCCGTCACGCCGGCCGCCTACCCCGAGGTGAACCGCCTGCTCGCCCCGCTGCGCAAAAAGGCCGGGGAGACCGGCGACCCGCAGTGGACGCACCTGTGGGCCGGCGAGGGCTGGCGCCGCAGCGCCGCCGCTATGCCGGGGCGAGTCATCGAAGGCGACGCCGGGCGCATCACGCGCTGGCTGGCCGGTCGCGAGAGCTGACACAGGCGAAGGCCGCGTCCGGTTCGAGGTGGCAACCTCCGGACGCGGCCTCGGCGCGTGTGCTTGGCAACGCATCGACTCAGAGCAGACGGCTCCCCTTCCTCACGGGAGAATGTTCGCGATGAGGTAAGCCTAACCTTTGCTTCGGGGCTTTTGGCAATTAGGGCACGCCGAAGTGTCGTAAATGAGATTTTTCGTGCGCGGTCGGGTCATCGCAGAGCGTGGGCGGCGGACGTCACCTCGTCGCTGAGGCGCGCCAGCGACGGAGCGTCGAGGCGCCAGCACTGCCAGTACAAGGGGACGTCGAGCGGTTCGACGCCGGGCACCGGAATCAGCTCGTCGCGCCCGCCGCCCCTCCCGGCGGGGCCTTCCAGACCCTCGGGGATCATGCCCCACCCGAGGCCCGCACGGACGGCGGCCGAGAAGCCCTCCGCCGACGGCACGACGTGTTCCAACGGAGGCTCGCCGAGCCCCCGGCGCCGTAGCACGCCGCGCTGCAGGTCGTCACGATCGTTGAAGCGCACCGTCGGTACTCGCTTCAGTGAGCGCCCGCACGCCTCCCACTGCGAGCGCCGCACCCGCGCGACGTAGCGCATGACGCCCAGCTCTTGAACCGAACACCCCTGCACCGCCACGTCGCTCGCCGTCACGGCGCCGATGACCGAACCGTCGCGCAACAGTTGGGCGGAGTGGTCCTGATCCTCGACGAAGACACGCAGCCGAGCGTCACCCCATTCGCCGACCGTCTCGAGCACCTCGACGAACCACGTGGCGAGCGAGTCGGCGTTGACGGCGACGGGCAGGTCGACGACGGGGGCACTGACACCGCGCTCGCTGCCGCCGCCCCCGAGCGCCCGGACGAGCTCGGCGTCGAGCAGCGCGCGCTGGCGGCCGGTGCGCAGCACGATCTCGCCCACGGGCGTCGGACGCACCGGCACCGACCGGACGAGAACGATCTGCCCGAGTTCCTGTTCGAGGGCCTTGACCCGCTGTGACACCGCCGACGGCGTGATGCGCAGCACCGCGGCCGCGCCGTCGAAGGTGCCCTCGTCGACGCAGGCGACAAGGGCCTTGAAGTGGTCGTCGCGCACGCGCATGGCCCCACCGTAGATGAAGCACTGCTTAGGTATCTGTAGAAACAAGAACTGTTCTACAGACGGCGCAATTCCTACGCTCGAGCCATGACGCACCTGCTCACCGGCTTCCTCACGGGCCTCGGCCTCATCGTCGCCATCGGCTCCCAGAACGCCTTCGTCCTGCGCCAGGGCCTGCTGCGTCAGCACGTCACCCTCATCGTCGTCGTCTGCGCCCTCGGCGACATCGCGCTCGAACTGGCCGGCGTGCTCGGCATGGGCGCCGTCGTCGAAGCGCACCCGACGGCGATCAAGGCGCTCAAGTGGTTCGGCGCCGCCTACCTCATCTGGTTCGGTATCAACGCCCTGCGCAGCGCCCGCCGGGCCAGCTCGCTCAGCCCGGCCGACGCGCCGCCGGTGTGCCGGCGCACCGCCGTCCTCAACGTGCTCGGCCTGACGTTCCTCAACCCGCACGTCTACCTCGACACCGTCGTCATGATCGGCTCGCTCGCCAATTCGCGTGGCCCCGAAGGACGGTGGTGGTTCTACGCCGGCTCGGTGGCGGCCAGCATCCTGTGGTTCGCGGCACTCGGGTACGGCGCCCGCGCGCTCACCCCGCTCGTGCGCAAGGCACGCACCTGGCAGGTCATCGACACCGTCGTCGGCGTCATGATGTTCGGCTTCGCCGGGATGCTCGTCACCACCTGAGCGCACACACCCCCTCGGGCGGGAGCAGCGCTTCACCCCTGAGGGCCAGATTCCGCGGCTCGACTAGGAGAATCACGCCTCCATCTGTCACGCTGATCAGGTGACCATTTCTGTCTGGTTCGATGGCGACGAAACCCTGTGGGATCGACGGGGATTCATGTTGACCGGTTTGCTCGAGCAGGGGGCTCGGGCTGGGGGACGCTCCGACGAGCGCGAGCCGGAACTCTTTGCCGATGTCCTGCCCACGATGGTGGGCCTCAGCGAGACGGGCACGGTGAACCTCATCGACTACGCCCCGATGCCCGAGGGGCACGAGTGCCTCCTCCCACCGTTCAAGGCCCGCGTCGACGGCCCGCACGCTCCGAGCAACGCCGCACCCGAACTCCACACCACCGAGAACCACCTCAACTGGATCGAGACGCTCGATCGCATCGAGTCCGTGGTCGCCGAGACCGGCAAGCCCGTCGACCACATCGTGCTCATCAGCAACAACGTCGCAGCCTTCGAACTCGCTGCTGAGCGCGGCTGGCTCACGGTGTGGCTCAACCGTGACCGGGTGGCCAACCTCTCCGACGTCATGCCGAGCGCCGAGATCCACTCGCTGCTCGACCTGCCCGAGGTGCTCGAGGCCATCGAGGAAGCCCGCGCCGCCGTGGCCGACCTGGACGCGGAACCGACGGCACCCGCCTGAGCATCGCAAGACTATGATTGCCGGCCGCACCTGCCAGGTGCGGCCGTCGTCATCACCCCGACGACGGTGTCCCCCTACCGAAGGGCGACCCCCTCATGGTCGATTCCTCACGACCACACCAGGACTCACCGGTCGGTGACTCACCGGCGAACGTCACCGACGTCGACCTCGACGATCCCGCACCGCGGGAGGCCATCTCCGGCGGCCGCACCGAGCCGTCGCTGCCCGACCGCGGATTCCTCGGACATCCTGCCGGGCTCGGGACGCTGTTCAACGCCGAGCTGTGGGAGCGCTTCAGCTACTACGGCATGCGCGCGATCCTCGCGTACTACCTCTACGACACCGCCACGAACGGCGGCCTCGGCGTCGAGCAGTCGATCGCCCTCGCCATCGTCGCGACGTACGGCGCCTCCGTGTACCTGCTCAGCGTGCTCGGCGGCTGGCTCGCCGACCGCGTCATCGGAGCGTTCAAGGCGACCCTGTTCGGCGGCATCGTCATCATGGCGGGCCACATCTTCCTCTCCGTGCCCGCCGAGGCGTTCTCGTGGCTCGGCATCGCCGTCGTCGCGCTCGGAACGGGCCTTCAGAAGGCGTCCGTGTCGTCGGTTGTCGGTCAGCTGTACGACCCCCAGGACGGCCGACGCGACTCCGGCTTCTCGATCTTCTACATGTCGATCAACATCGGCTCCTTCTTCTCGCCTTTCGTCGTCACCTTCCTCAAGGACCGATGGGGTTACCACGCCGGCTTCTCCGCCGCGGCCATCGGCATGGCGCTCGGCCTCATCGGCATGTTCCTCTTCCGCAAGAAGCTGCGCGGCGCCGGTTCGCGCCCGACGAACCCGCTGACGCGCGAGGAGATCCCCGGCGTCGTGCGCCTCGTCGGCGGCTCGGCCGTCGTCATCGCCGCCGTGTTCGGCATCAGCTTCGCCTTCTCGGCGGACAACCCGACCGCCATCATCAACGGCGTGACGGCGCTATCGGTCATCACCGCGCTCGGCGTCTTCGTCACGATGTTCAAGAGCCCCAAGGTGACGGCGCGCGAGCGTTCGCACCTGCAGGCGTACGTGCCCCTGTGGATCGGTGCGGTGCTGTTCTGGATGATCTTCGAGCAGGCCGCGAGCAAGATGGCGGCCTTCGCCGCCGATCGCACCGACCTCGGCGAGGTGTTCGGCATCGGTGTGAGCGCCGAGTTCTTCCAGAGCGTCAACCCGCTCTTCATCGTCCTGCTCGCGCCGGTCACGGCCGCGCTGTGGATGAAGCGCGCCGGACGCTTCCCGGGCACCGGCGCGAAGTTCTCCATCGGCGTGCTCCTCGCCGGCCTGTCGTTCGTCCTCCTCGCCTACTACTCGCACCTGTGGCCGAGCGGCCCGACGGCGCCGATGTGGGCGTTGGCGAGCGTCTTCGTCATCCAGACGATCGGTGAGCTGTGCCTGTCGCCCGTCGGCATCTCTGCGACGTCGAAGCTCGCACCCGCGGCGTTCACGACGCAGAGCATGGCGCTGTGGTTCCTCGCGTCCGCGGTCGGCCAGTCCGCCGCCGCGCAGGCGATTCGCCTCATGGAGGGCATGGGCGACACGACGTTCTTCCTCACCCTCGGCCTCATCACGGCCGGATTCTCGCTCGTTCTCATGGCCCTGACGCCGTGGATCGCGCGACACATCAAGGACGTCGACGAGCGCGTCACCACGGCATGACGTGACACGTCCCGTGACGGCACGAACGCCCGGCTCCCTCCTCGGAGTCGGGCGTTCGCCCGTTCACCACCAGGCGTGGAAGTGGTGGACGGGCCCGTGCCCCGTGCCGGCTCCGACATCGAGACGCTCGCTCGCGGCGAGGGCCTGCGTCAGGTAGTCCTTGGCGTCACGGGTCGCTTCCGCCCATCCGTCACGCTGGGGACGCAACGCGGCCATGGCGGCGCTCAGCGTGCAGCCGGTGCCGTGGGTGTTCCGCGTCGCGATGCGCGACGCCGACAGGTGGGTGACGTCGCCGCCGACGAGGAGGACGTCCTCACTCAAATCGCCCGTCCCGTGACCGCCCTTGAGCATGACGCCCGCCCCCAGTTGCGCCAGCCGTGCGGCGAGATCTTCGGTCGGCTCCGGCGGGAGCTCGGGCAGATCGAGCAGGACCGCGGCCTCGGCGAGGTTCGGCGTGATGACGTCCGCCATCGGCACGAGGCGCGAGCGCAGCGCGTCGACGGCGTCCTCGTCGAGCAATCGGTCCCCGCTCGAGGCGACCATGACGGGATCGAGCACGCGCCACGGCACCTCGGGGTGTGCTTCGAGCGCGTCGGCGACGGTCTCGATGACGGCGGCGGAGCCGAGCATCCCGATCTTGACCGCGTCGATGCGCACGTCGGCGAGAAGGTTCTCGATCTGGGTACGCACCTGGTCGGGCGTCAGCAGACCGACGGCCTCCACACCCTGGGTGTTCTGCGCGACGACCGCCGTGACGACGCCGCAGCCGTAGGCGCCCAGGGCACCGAAGGTCTTGAGGTCGGCCATGATGCCGGCCCCGCCACTCGGGTCGGTGCCGGCGATCGACAGCACGTTGGGGATGCGCGTCGTCATGCCGGCTCACCCGCGTCGCGAGCCAGCGCCTCGTCGAGCGCAGCTCGGAGGTCGCGGGTGGCCGAGGCGGGATCGGGCTGGCCGCAGATCGCCGAGACGACAGCAACACCTCGCACACCTTCCCGGACGAGGCCGCCGACGTCTGCCTGCTTGACGCCACCGATGACGACAGCCGGAACACCGCCCGCACGGGCCACTGAGACCAGAGCGCCGACGCCGTCGGCGCCGAGCGGCTCCGGAGCGTTCGGCTTGGTCGGCGTGGCCCGGTAGGGGCCGATGCCGAGCAGGTCGAGCGTGCCGGGCGGCATCGCGTCCGCCGCCCTGATCTCGTCGGCGCGAGAGACCGACCATCCGATGTGGAAGTCGTGGCGCCCGAGGGCCTCGGCGATTCGCCGTGCGGCGACGGGATCGAGATCGCTCTGCCCGAGGTGCACGCCCGCGGCACCCGCCGCGAGCGCCACGTCGAGGCGGTCGTCGATGACGAGCGGTACGCCGGTCGGCTCGAGCGCCTCGACCAGTTCGACTGCCAGTGCGGCCAGTTCGCGTGTCGTGGCGTCGTGGTCACGCAGTTGGACGATGTCCGCGCCGTGCTTCGCGGCGGCGAGTGCCGTCTCGACGACGCCCCGTGGGCCGCCACACAGGTGTGTGTCGGTGACGAGGTAGAGGCGCGGCCGAAGGGAGCGCCGATCGGGCAGAGCCGCCTGCGAGGTCGCGGTCGACGTGGTGGTCGTGGTCGCGGTCCGCGGCGTCATCGCAGGTCCAGGTTCGCGGCGACGGCCTCGGCGTCGACCCGGGCGAGGGCGTCCAGCAACTCGACGGCGAAACTGCCGGGGCCACTGGCCCGGTACGCCGCGTCATCGGCGGCGACGGTGAGGGCCGCGGTGGCGGCTGCAGCCGCGAGGTGCGGCGTTCTGGCCACGGGCAGGTACGCAGCGACCATGGCTCCCAGGGCGCACCCGACGCCAGTCACCTTCGTCATGATCGGGTGGCCGTTCGCGATGCGAAGGGTAGGCGTGTCGGTCGCGACGACGGCGTCCACCTCCCCGCTCACGGCAACCGCTCCCCCGGTGCGAGCGGCCAGTGCGGCCGCCACGTCGAGGGCGGAGTCGACGTCGTCGCCGG
This sequence comes from Dermacoccus sp. Tok2021, assembly GCF_019895135.1. Taxonomy (NCBI): domain Bacteria; kingdom Bacillati; phylum Actinomycetota; class Actinomycetes; order Micrococcales; family Dermacoccaceae; genus Dermacoccus; species Dermacoccus sp. Tok2021. The sequence goes on along the minus strand of NZ_JAGTHU010000005.1, from coordinate 87,676 downwards.
CGTCCACGCCGCGCCCCGCGCCCGTCTCGCCGACGAGGCCGAGCACCTCGGAGGCGTTGCCACGCACGACGCTGGGGCGGTGTTCGAGCAGGTCGCGGGCCAGCGCCGTCCGGACGGGGAGAGCACCCACGGCGACCGGATCGAGACACCATGTCCGGCCCGCATCCTCGCGCGCGGCAGCGGTGGCGAGCATCGAGTCGACGGTCATGGCATTGACCGTGCCGACGTTGATGAGCAGGCCGTCGGCGACGCCCGCGAAGATCGGACCCTCCTCGAGCGAATCGACCATGGCGGGTGATGCTCCGACCGCGAGGAGCACGTTCGCCGTGAAACCGGTGACGACCGAGTTCGTCAGGCACTGCGTGAGTGGTGCGGCCACGCGGACGGCGTCGACCACGGCTGCGATCTCGTCGACTTCGGCGCGAGGTCGTGTGGGGGCAGGGGTGTTTCGGGGCGCGATCATCGCGCGTCTCCTTCCTACGCCGGCATTACCCGGATCAGGTGTGCCCACCGATGACGGTGGATCTGGCGGTCGACGCACACTTGGCGTCTCTCAGCTCGAAGGCTCCCGCGGGACGTTCACCAATCTACCGATTCCCCTGGCGCCGCGGGGCTAGGGGGTCGATAGCCTGGAGGCAGACAGGAACACCCCTTCCCAAGGAGTTTGTTGAGCATGCCCCAGGCCCAGATCGGCATCTTCGTCGAAGGTGCGACGTCGAGCGAGTACATCGAGTTCGAGGTCGCGCCCGGTTCGCTCACCTCGCTCCCGCAGCTGCTGCCGCTCTTCGAGGCCGAGCAGGACGACGTGGGCGTCAACTTCGTCGTCGGTGTGCGCCCCTCGCTCATGAAGGAGATCTCGCCGAAGCACACGCCCGAGAACGTGCACGACTTCGCCGATGACGTCGTCGGAGCCGACGGTTACGTCATCCCCGCGACGCAGCGCGACCTCGTCTTCTGGGTGTTCGGCGGTGCGCGCGACAAGGTGTTCGACGCGACGCGTCAGCTGCTTGCCATCGCGCGCGAGGTGGTGCCGGGTATCCGCGTCGTCGACGAGACGGAGGGCTGGGTCTACCAGACGAACCGTGACCTCACGGGGTTCGTCGACGGCACCGAGAACCCCACGACGATCGAGCAGTACGACGAGGCCGTCGTCGCGGACGGCAAGCCCGGCGAGGGCTCGAGCGTGCTGCTGCTGCAGAAGTGGCCGCACAAGCAGAAGGCCTGGGAGTCGCTCTCCACCGAGGAGCAGGAGGGCGTCATCGGCCGTACGAAGGTCGACTCCGTCGAGCTCGAGGACAAGCCGGAGACGAGCCACGCAGAGCGCACCGACCAGGACGACTTCGGCCACATCGTGCGCCGCAACATGCCCTACGGCGATGTCAGCTCGCACGGCACGATGTTCGTCGGGTTCGCGTGCGAGCAGAAGCGTCTGCACGACATGCTCGAGTCGATGGCCGGCGTCGGCGACTACCCGCGCGACGCCCTGACGAAGTACTCGAACGCCGAGACCGGTTCGTACTACGTCATCCCCCCGGTGGACGCGTTCAAGGGCTGACGCTCCGCCGCCACGCATGCCGAGCGGCCGTAGCCAACTTTGACGTTGGCTACGGCCGTTGCGTTTGGTGACGTTGCACCGTCACCAACCGCAGCAAACGTCACCGGCTGGGGACGTGCCTCGGCGTCAGACGGCCCTCGTCAGGGCGGGACGGACGACGGGCTGGAAGCGCGTCAGGCCGTACTCGCGGTCGACGAAGCGGCTCATCCAGACGGTGAGGACGAGCGTGGTGACGGCCGACCAGACGACGGACCACAACTCCGTCTCACCCTGCGCGAGGGCATCCGGGACGAACGGCGTGATGAGCCCGATGAACAGGTTGTTCGACACGTGCAGCAGCACCGGCAGCTCAAGTCCGCCGGACTTCCACGCCAGGTAGGCGGTACACACGGCGAAGAGGGCGATGTCGACGAGACCGACCGCGTCGTACCCGTGCAGCAGGGTGAACAGGGGCGCCGCCACGAGCACGCCCCACACCGGCGAACGCAGCCAGGTTCCGATCATCTGCGGGAGCAGTCCGCGGAAGACGTACTCCTCCGCGGCGGCCTGCAACGGCACGAGAACGACGGCGAAGAGGAGGATCCACAGCGTCGTCGACCGCGTGGTCGTCGTGAGGGTGTCCGCGTCGAAGAGGAAGATCGGCGCGAGGACGGCAACTGCGGAGACGGGCACGACGACGCGGGCTGCGCGCGCCATGAACTCCCAGCGGTAATGGCCGAACACCGAGTGGATCGTGCCGCGTCGACAACCGACGCGGACAGCCACCCACACGACCGGCAGGAAGAGCGCGACGGAGAGGAACCCGTAGAAGAAGTCAGCCGGATTGCGTGAGTCCCCGAGGTCTTCGGTGGGTCGACGCAGTTCCGGGAAGATCGCGTGGACCGCGAAGGCAAGGCCCGTGGCCACGGCTGCGACGACGAGCGTCGTGACGACGAACATGAGCAGCATGGCGAGCGGCCGCCACCACCGCCTGGAACTCGGTGTGACGTGGGCGAGCCGGTGGTAAGGCAGGTTCGCCCAGCGAGGCTCTGTGCTGGAAGCCGCCATGGCCTCGTCGGGAGCATGGGTCGTCGGCAGAACCGGCTGCGCCGGAGCCCCCGCATCGAGGCCGACCGGGCGGACCGGCAGGGTGTTCGTGTGCGGCTCGTCGTGCCCGACGCCCACCGGCGTCGTGTGCTGCGGCTGTGGCCGCGTCTCGTCTCGTTCCATGCCTCAACCCTCGTCGTTCGAGCATGCCCGGCACATCGGCCCAGGGCATGGTCGTCGAGGTTCATTCTTTCGGCTGACGTACCGCGCCAGGGAGCGACCTTCGGCCGATACCGTCATCCCTTCGCGCGTTCCTACGATGGCGGTATGCCACCTTCCGCCGGCACGTCGCTGGCCACCTCGAACAACGAACGCCTCGCCGGCCGGCGGCGCTGGCGTCCGTTCGCGGTGAGCGCGGCCTGTTTCGTCCTCGGCGTCGTGATCTTCGGCATCCAGATCGAAACGCTCGAGGAGGACGGTCTTTCCTCCTACGAGAACGGGCTGCTCCTCTGGGATTTCCTCGTCGGCTTCGTCGCGGTGATCGCTGTGGGCCCGATGTCTCGCGCGGGGCGGTGGAACTACCTGCTCCTGCTCGCCTCCGCCGTCAGCGCGTTCGCAACACCCGCAGCGCTGGTCGCCGTCGTCCGACTCGGTGGGTTGCGCCGTCGCCGGGACGACGTCGCGGTGCTCGCTCTTCTCGTCGCGACGGGTCTTGTCCAGACGGCACTGACCGAGCAGCGGCTGTCCCTCGACTGGTCGACCCTCCTGTGGTCGCTCATCATGGTGCCGATCGGCTACGCCTTCCTCGCCTGGGGCCGTTCGCGGGCCGAGCGGGTGGAGTTGCTCGCGTCGTGGCAGGCGCAGGCCATCGCCGCCCAGCGCGAGCGTGCGGCCATCGAACGCGAACACGCTGCCCTGGCCCGGTCGAAGCAGATCGACGCGGAGCGTGCCCGTTCGGAGGAACGCACCGCCATCGCGCGCGACATGCACGACAGCCTTTCGCACCACCTCTCCCTCATCGCGATGCACGCCGGCGCGCTCGCCTACCGTGAGGACCTCTCGCCGGAGCAGATGCGCGCCACCGCCCGCACCCTGCGCGACGCTGCGGGAACCGCGAACGCCGAACTGCGCGAGGTGCTCTCCGCGTTGCGCAGCCCCGCACCCGATGCGCGGCCCCTCCCGTCGGCGCGTGATGTCCTCACGCTCGTCAAGGACGCTCGTGCGCAGGGCCGCCTCGTCACCGTCAATTTCGAGGGCATCGAGGAAACCGACCTCGGGACGCTGACCGGCACCAACGGCGCGGCAGTGCACCGCATCGTCAGTGAACTCGTCGTCAACGCGGGCAAACACGCTCCCGACGCTCCGCTCGCGCTCACGTTCCGCCGTGACGAGGACGCGTTGGTCGTCGTGAGCACCAACCCCACGGCTGCGTCGTCGGAGGCCCTGAGCACCGGTCTCGGACTCGTCGGGGTGGGCGAGCGGGTGCGTCTGCTCGGTGGCACGATGAACCGACGCGAGACACCCGGCTACTTCACTGTGGAGGTGCGCATTCCGTGGCGCAGCTGACCGACCCCGACGCCCGCGTTCGCGTGCTCGTCGCCGACGACGAGAACCTCATGCGCGCCGGGCTGCGGCTCATGATCGACGGCGCTCGCGGCATCGAGGTCGTGGGCGAAGCGGCCGACGGTGCCGAAGCCGTCACGCTCACGCGTGAACTCGACCCGGACGTCGTCCTCATGGACGTTCGCATGCCGCGTATGAACGGGCTCGACGCCACCCGGGCGCTCGCCGACGAAGGGGCACGGGCGCGCGTCGTCGTCCTCACCGCGTTCGACACCGACGACTACCTGCTCGACGCGCTGCGCGGCGGGGCGGTGTCGTTCCTGCTCAAGGACTCTCCCCCGGAGGCCGTCGTCGAAGCCGTGCTCGACGCAGCCCGAGGTGGCGCTCGGTTCTCGCCGTCGGTGCTGGCGCGGCTCGTGCGGTTGGCTGCGGGCCGGCCCGCGGGTGCTGCTTCTGCGCCGAGTGACGACATCGGGCTCGGCGGCGGTTCGGTAGGTGAATCAGGCCCCGGAGCGCCGTCAGCGGTGCCATCGCCTCCGGCAGCGCCGGCCGGCGTCACGGAGCGCGAGTGGGAGGTGGCCCAGCTCATCGCCCAGGGCCTGACGAACGCCGAAATCGCGCAGCAGCTCTATCTCAGCATGCCGACCATCAAGACCCACACGAGCCGACTGTTCGACAAGCTCGGTGTGACGAACCGCGTCCAGTTGGCCATCCGGGTGCTCGAGCTGTCCGAAACGTAGCCAACCTCGACGTTGGCCACGTTTCTCGCGGTTGGTGACGGTGCAACGTAGCCAACCGCAACGAACGTCACCGGCTGAGTCCACCGCTGGGGTGGCCCCTCACCACCCCGCCTACACTTGCCGGGTGGATTCGGACGACATGGCAGCCCCTGAGCACGTGCACGAAGAGGCGCTGACGCCCGAGCAGGAGCAGCTGTTCGCCGAGACCGCGATCGACGCCCACGAGATGGCGACGACGTTGCGCGTCCTCGGCATGCTGCACGAACTACCGGCGGGCCACCCCGACATCCAGCGGGTCAAGCGCGCCACCGGCACGATGTACAAGCGGGTACGCAAGGCGCGGCGCAACGAAGCGCGCGAGGCCGAGCTCGGGCCGTTGCGCGCGCACGACACGAAGGTGCTCGAGTCCACGGCTACCGGTTCGCCGCTTCGGATCGACGACGAGACGAAGGGCATCCCCCTGACGTCGAGCACGGTCGGCGACATCGCGGGCGAATTGCACACGCCGCGCGGTTGCTACATCTGCCACGAGAAGTACACGACCGTTGACGCGTTCTACCACTGGCTCTGCCCGAAGTGCGCGGCGATGAGCCACGCCAAGCGTCACCAGCGCGTCGACCTCACGGGCAAGCGCGCGCTGCTGACGGGCGGGCGCGCCAAGATCGGCATGTACATCGCACTCATGCTGCTGCGTGACGGCGCGCACCTGACGATCACGACGCGCTTCCCGCGTGACGCGGCCCGCCGGTTCGCGGAGCTCGCCGACTCGCCGGAGTGGATCGACCGGCTCAAGATCGTCGGCATCGACCTGCGCGACCCGACGCAGGTCATCGCCCTGGCCGACGAGGTGGCCGAGGCGGGGCCGCTCGACATTCTCATCAACAACGCGGCGCAGACGGTGCGGCGCACGCCCGGGGCGTACTCGAACCTCGTCGCGGGTGAGGAGCTGCCGCTGCCGCGCGACATCGCGTTGCCGCAGATCGTGCAGTTCGATCGCATCAGCGACGCGCACCCGGCCAACCTCGCGGGCACGCTCGCGGCGCACAAGCACACGCATGCCGCGGACGACGAGAACCATGACGAGGCGGGAGCCCGGGCGTCCGAGCTTGAGGCGCAGTCGGCGGCGGCGATGACGTCGCTCGCCCTGTCTGCCGGGCACGCGAGTCTCGATGCGTACCAGGCGGGTACGGCCGTCGACGCGGGCGGGTTGTTGCCGGACACGCAACGCATCAACAGCTGGAAGCAGAAGGTCGAGGAGGTCGACCCGCTCGAGCTTCTCGAGGTGCAGCTGTGCAACTCGACGGCGCCCTTCCTGCTCGTGAGCCGGCTGCGGCCGTCGATGCGTCAGGCGGTGAAGAACGGTGCGCGGCGGGCGTACGTCGTCAACGTCTCGGCGATGGAGGGGCAGTTCTCGCGCCGCTACAAGGGGCCCGGACACCCGCACACGAACATGGCGAAGGCGGCGCTCAACATGATGACGCGCACGTCGGCGGGCGAGATGTTCACGACCGACAAGATCCTCATGACGGCGGTCGACACGGGCTGGATCACCGACGAGCGCCCGCACCACGAGAAGCTGCGCATCGCTGAGGAGGGCTGGCACGCGCCGCTCGACCTCGTCGACGGCGCCGCCCGCGTCTACGACCCGATCGTCATGGGCGAGAACGGCGTCGACCAGTACGGCATCTTCCTCAAGGACTTCGCCGAGCACCCTTGGTGACGCCGACGTGCGGCCGGACTCCATCGGCTGGCTTCGTGACGCTGCCATCGGCTCATGGGGCGATCTGTGTCAGATCAGACGGTCGCCAGATCATTTCTAAGTGAGCGGTCCCAAGCAGTCTTTGTAACTCTAGGGCCCTAAAGTCACAAAGACTGGCGGCGGTTCGAGTCGCAGAGCCCCCTAGCCCGGGCAACGTCGCCGCGACGCGTGCGCGGCACTCATCGGGTGAGGTAGCTCACCCGCAGGTCACAGCGACCTAACGGTTGGGTGAACGAGTCGCGTCGGCGTGGCGTCATCTTCGTGAAATCGGCAACCATGGGCGCCATGCGTGACCTCTTAGCCGAACGCCGCTCGTCCGGGGTCGCCCGCGCCGTCCGCCGCGTCCGCTCGAAGGTCTCCTCCCGAGCACCCGGGTGCTCGCTGCCGACGCTTCTTCTGCGCGCGCCCGCGCTCATCGTCCAGGGGCGACGTGTGCGTCACGACATCGCCCGGCTGCCCAGCGCCACCGCGCGTGAGGGCGTGGCCAGTACCGTGCCGAACGGCTCCCACTTCGAGCCCGAGGACGACCATCACCTCGTCGTGCTCGGCGACAGCGTGGCCGACGGCGTCGGCATCGAACACCACCGCGACAGCATCGCCGGGCGTCTCGCCTGCCGCATGTCCGAGCGCTTCGAACACCCCGTCGCCTGGCACGTCATCGCTCGCTCCGGCGCCGACGCCCACGACGTCAGCCTCCTCGCCGGCACCGACGCAGTCCGCAGCGAACTCGCGCGCGCCGACGCGGTGGTCGTCAGCGTCGGCGTCAACGACGTCAAGAACCTACGCACCGAGGACGCCTGGCGCACCAGTCTGCGCACACTGCTCGACACGATCACCGAGGTGAATCCGCTCGTGCAGGTCGTCCTGCTCGGCGTGCCGCCGATCCAGGAGTTCCCCGCGATGCCGACGTTCCTCGGCCACACCCTCGGCAGCCGCGCCCTGCGCTTCGACGCCGTCGCGGCTAACGTCGTCGCCACCTACCCGAACGTGCAGCACTACCTGCTCACAGAATCGGGGCTGCTCGAGCAGGACAAGGCCTTCGCCGAGGACGGCTTCCACCCCTCGGCCTGGCTGCACCGCAAGCTGGCCAAACGCCTCGACGCCCTCATCGCCGAACCCAAGCGACCCACCGACACGCACCTGCTCACCGAAGCGAGCTGAGCCGCCGGGGAATGCCGGCCCCGACGCCGGGCGTTGACCCGAATGTGAGTGACAACGGCGCATCCCACCCGACCGACCCGACGACCCGCGCGAGCTCCTCGCCGGACGACACCACGATCGAGACCGTGTCGTTCGCCAAGAAGGCCGACGACATCCCCCTGTCGATCCTCGACCTCGCCCAGGTGGGCGGCGGCCAGAGCGTCGGCGACGCCATCAACGCGAGCGTCGAGCTCGCCCAGGCGGCTGAGGCGACGGGCCGTTTCGAGCGCATCTGGTTCGCCGAGCACCACAACATGAAACACATCGCGTCCGCGGCGACGTCGGTGCTGCTCGCGCACGTCGCGGCGCGCACGAACACGATCCGTGTCGGCTCCGGTGGCGTCATGCTCCCGAACCACTCCCCGCTCGTCATCGCCGAGCAGTTCGGCACCCTCGCCGAACTGCACCCGGGCCGCATCGACCTCGGCCTCGGACGGGCGCCCGGCACCGACCAGCGGACCTGGCAGGCCCTGCGACGCGATCCGCACGCCAGCGACCGCTTCCCCCAGGACGTCGTCGAGCTCCAGGGCCTGCTCTCCGACGAGAGCCCCCTCGCCGGCATCGAGGCCGTGCCCGGCCAGGGCACCCACGTGCCTCTCTACATCCTCGGCTCCAGCATGTTCGGAGCGAAGCTCGCCGCCGCTCTCGGCCTGCCGTACGCCTTCGCGAGCCACTTCGCGCCCGACGCGCTGCAGGCCGCGGTTCACGCCTACCGCACCGAGTTCCGCCCCTCCGAGCAACTGGCCGAGCCGCACGTCATCGCGGCCCTCAACGTCGTGGCGGCCGAGACCGACGACGCCGCGGCGACGATGTACGAGGAGGTCCTGCGCGCCCGCGTTCGCTCCCTCGCCACCCGCTTCGGCGCTGCCGACCGCCGCCTCAGCGACGACGAGATCGAGATGCTTCTCGACTCCCCCGCCGGCCAGCAGGCCAAGCACATGCTCACGTACACCGCCATCGGCGGGCCCGAACGCGTCGGCGCCTACCTCGAACAGTTCGCTGAGCACGCCATGGCCGACGAGCTCATGATGACGAACGCGGCCCGCGGCCTCGAGGCCCAGAAGCGCGCTCTCGAGATCGTCGCCAGCATTCGATGATGCCTGGAAAACGCGACACCGGCACCGCGGCGCCCATTCGGAGGGTGGTGTTCGTCTGCTGGGGGAACATCTGCCGCTCGCCGATGGCCGAGCGCGTCGCCGCGACCTACTTCGCCGAACACGGCCTCGGCGACGTCGAGCTGACGAGCGCCGCGACGTCCACCGAGGAGATCGGCAACCCGATCGACCCTCGCGCCGTCACCGAACTGAAGAAGGCCGGCTACGACGCCGACGACCACAGCGCGCACCAGATCACGCGCGACGAGATCGACGAGAACGACCTCGTCGTCGCCATGGAGGACATCCACCTCGACCGGATGCGCGACATCTACGGCGGGGACCTGCCTGACCACGTCGTCCTCCTCACCGACTACGACCCCGAGGCCGAGCCCGGCGACGGCGTGCCCGACCCCTGGTACGGCGGTCAGGACGGCTTCGTCACGACGCTCGCGACGATGGAGCGGGCCATGCCCGCCCTCGCCGATGCGGTGCGCGAGCTCGACTGACGCTGCTGCCCGCCCCTGGCGCCCCCGATGCGGGTGGCTCGGGCCGTCATCGCCGCGGGCGCCGGGCCGACGAATGCACCGAGCCATCGACCAGTCGAGATCCGTTGCAGGCGGCGCCGGCAGCGACCTGCGTCGGCTGGTGTCGGCGCATCGTCCGTCCGGCCCGGCATCCCGGCCAATTGCCTCTGGTGCCCGGAACATCCGCGTGGCAGGGTTCGTTACGACAGGTAAGACCTTCCATCGAACCCACCAGGGAGACGATCATGGGATTCACCGACAAGCTCAGGGCCAAGGCAGCCGAACTCGGCCTCGACCAGAAGGCTCAGCTCGCCAAGGAGAAGGCCGCCGCCGCGGCTGACGGCAACCGCGAGAAGATCGCCGAGGCCGTCCAGAAGGCCGGCGCCACCGTCAACGACAAGACCGGCGGCAAGTACGCCGACAAGGTCGCCAAGGCGCAGAATGCCGCCATGACCGGCGTCGACAAGGTGTCTGCCACGGGCGCCGCCACCGGCGCTGCAGGCACGACGACCGGTGACTTCGGCGACACGGCGGTCGGCAGCGAAGAGGCCATCGACCGCGCCATCGGACAGGACGGCCTGCAGACGGCCGACGACCAGTTCGGCGGCGAGAGCGCCGTCGATCGTGCGGTCGGCGCCGACGCACCGACGAGCTCGCTCGACCCGAACACCGCCTACTCCGTCGACGACAACGAGCCTGTCACGGACCCGGAGATCAACTCCGTCCACGGCGAGGCCGACGGTCTCGGCGAGAACCGCACCACCACCGACGGTTTCGGTGACGACGCCGGCGCGCGCGACGTGCGCAACGCCGACATCGACAACGCAGCCGTGACCGATCCCGAGATCAATTCCGTGAACGGCGACTTCGGTGACGACGCGGACACGGGCGAGGCACTGGCCGACCCGGAGGTCACCGCCCTCAGCGGCGAGGCCGAGCAGGAGAACGCGGTGCGCCGCGTCGGTGACGGCCTCCCGGAGGACGGTCCCCACGGCGACACGCTGCGCTGACCGCACGCACGACGACTGACGCTGCGCGCGTCCCGGGTTCGCCTGGGACGCGCGCAGTTTCGGTTCTTCGCACCTGGTAGCCGCGAGCCGGGGGCCGTTCTCTGACCGATGCCGGAGCCCACCGGGATCCACCGCGTGGGACGCGGGTCTTCGCACCGAAATCGGCGTGCGAAAATGCCTGCCATGGAAGCAGTTCGGGGTGGTGCTGCGTCCCTGTGGGGTGATCAGGGCGAGCTTCGGTGGTCGATGGAACGACTCGCCGACGAAGCGCTCGACCGCGCAGGCGTCGAACTCGACCCACGTGGCTTCCTCATCGGCTTCCCCGTCGACGGCAGCGACGCCGTCCTCATCGAGCCCGAGCGCAACGCGTTCGACGTCGAACCGCTCGCCGGACTTCTCGGCCGCGCCGACGCGCTCTTCGAGGAGCAGCGCCGAACGACCTGCCCGGCCTCCTGCCCCGAGGCCCGTTCGGTGGCGGCCGGGGTGCCCCACGCCGCCGACGAGGAATGGCATCCCGAGCACTACCTCACCGCGCTGCGCGAGGGCTGCCACCGTCAGGTTCTCCTCGAAGCCCTCGACACCGCAGCGCGATTCGACGACCGCCGACTCTTCGTCGGGATGAGCGTCATCGTCGACGCCCACCGCGTCTTCCCCGTGCTCGCCGTGCTGAGCGAACCGTGGGCCGAACTGCCGAAGCTCTCGACAACCACGATCGACGGTTTCGACGCCGCAGCGTGCTTCCCCGAGGCCGTCATCGACGACGTGCTGCGCGCTGCCAGCCACGAACTCGACCGCAAACACCCGGTCTCCCTCATCGGCATCGACGCAGGTGCCGTGCTGCGTTCTGCCGCAGACACCTTCGTCAACGGGTGCGCGTCGCGCGCGGGGCAGGAGTTCGCCCTCGGCCTGCGTGATGCCCTCGACGCCGTCTCGGCTCAGACCTACGAGGGCCGCCCCAGCCTCGGCACGCTCGTGCTCGCGCAACCCACGCATGACGCCGTGCGCTGCGAGGTGGCGTTCGAACACGAGGTGCCCGTCTCGGTGCCCCGCTCGTTCCGCAAGGCCCTCGAGATGACGGGGCCAGGCTTCGAGCTGCTGTGCGACGGGCGAAAGGTCTACGGGCTCGGCACGCTCGAAGAGGCCTACGACACGGCCGACGAACGCTGCTTCACCGTCCGCGTCGTCGGCAACGGCTCGTGGGAGCTGTGGCACGCGACGACGCCGTTCCTTCGCGTCGACAACGGCCAGCCGACGCTGCCACGCGACCTCGTCGACGCCGACACGTTCGTGCACACCGTGCGGCGCGTCTTCCCCGAGGCCACCGACCAGCACGCGAACATCCTGTGGGACATGGCCCAGGCCTGCATCCGTCAGCAGCACGGCACGATGCTCGTCGTCCACCCCGATGCTCGCGCCGAGGGCGAACGCCTTCTCCCGCAGGCGTACACCGTTGAGCCGACCCGCCTCGGGCCGAACGCGTTCCACGCCCTGACGAAGATCGACGGCGCGGTGCTCGTCAGCCCGGAGGGTCACTGCCACGCCGTCGGCGTCATCCTCGACGGCGCCGCCACGGGCACCGGCGACATCTCGCGCGGCGCTCGGTACAACTCGGCGATCCGCTACCTCGCGGGGCGCGGCAGGGGTTCGATGGTCATCATTGTGAGCGAGGACGGGCGCATCGACATCCTGCCGCAGCTGGCTCGTCGAATGCGCCGCTCGACGATCGAGCGTGTCGTCCAACAGCTCGTCACGGCTGCGCACGAGGGGCACGACTACGAGAAGGTCGCGCGCCTCGACGCCCGCGCCACGCAGTTCGAGTTCTACCTCGACGCCGAGCAGTGCGAGGCCGTCAACGACGCACGCGAGACCGTCGAGCAGCGACGGTGGGCCGAGGAGCGCGTGCGCATGCAGGTCGTTCCCATCGCGCCGCACCCTGCGATGGACGACTCCTACTTCGTCACCCCGGAGCAGTAGCCCGCGAGCGCGCGCCCACCGCGAGGAACCTTCCCATCGGCACCGCGATGGAGGGCGGACCGTTCGACGCCGTACGCTTTCACGCATGAACCTCGAAAAAGTCGTCTTCGGCTTCTTCGTGCTGCTGGCCGCCACGATGAACTTCGGTTACTTCATCGGCGACATGAGCGACCCGAAGCTGCACAACATCAACGAGCTGTATGTGGCGATCTTCGTCAACCTCATCGCGCTCGTGCTCAAGTTCGGTGACCGCACGCAAATCGGCGCTATCCACCTCGCCACGTCCCTCGTGGCTGTGCTCCAACTCGTCTCCGCGGCAGCGTTCTACGTTCTCGCCGGCGGATACGAGAACGACCCCGGCACCACCTCCAGCATCGTCTCGCTCTCCGGCGGCGCCCTGCTGGCGAACATCGTGAGCGTCGTGCTGCTCGTGTCCGAGACCATCTCCTACCGCCGACGCTGAATCCCTGCGCCCCATGAGCGCGATGCTCGCCTTCTTCGCCCGCCACAGCCACCGCCACCGCACCCGGCTGCGGCGGCCCGTGCGCATCCCCGACGAGGCACCGTCGACCGACGCGATCTTCATCGTCATCCGCCGGATGCGTTCGCCGCTCGTGTTCATCACGACGGTGTTCGCCATCTCCGTGCTGGGGCTGTCGATCATCCCGGGCAAGGACGCGAACGGAAACGCGACGCACCTGTCGCCGTTCGAGGCGTTCTACTTCATCTCCTACACCGCCTCGACGATCGGCTTCGGCGAGATCGTGCCCTTCACCACCGCCCAACGGATGTGGGTGACGGTCTGCATCTTCATGACGGTCGTCGGCTGGGCGTACGCCATCGGTACGTTGCTGTCGCTGCTTCAATCGGCGAGCTTCCAGGACGCCGTCGCGATGCAGCGCTTCCGCCGCAAGGTCAAGCGCATCCGCGAGCCGTTCCTCATCGTCTGCGGGTACGGCCAGGCCGGGCGTCAGGTCTGCCGCGAACTCGACGAGGCGGGGCGGCGCTTCGTCGTCATCGACCGCAGCGAGGACCGCATCCAGCGGATCGCCACGGACGAGTTGCAGAGCGACGTCCCTGCGCTCGAGGCCGACGCGAGCCTGCCCAGCGTGCTCGGCATGGCAGGGCTCGCCAATCTGCACTGCGAGGGCGTGCTGGCCCTCACCGACGACGACACCGACAACCTCGCCGTCGTCATGGCGACGACGTTGCTGCGCCCCGGCACGAGCGTCATCGCACGCTGCATGGACCGCGTCGTCGAGGAACGCATGGATGACTTCGCGCCGAACGCCGTCATCAACCCGAGCGACCGGTACGGCGCCTACCTCGTTCTCGCGCTGCAGCGCCCTGCCACGTACGCCCTCGTGAAGTGGCTCATGGACCCGCGCGACGACGAGATGCCCAAGCCGTTCCTGCCCCAACCCGGCGGCAGCTGGGTGGTGTGCGCCGACGGTGAGTTCTCCGAGGAGGTGACGAGCGATCTCGAACGGGCCGGCATGAACGTCACCGTCGCCGACCCCAAGGACGGCCACCCCGATGTCTCGCGGGCCAACGGATTCGTCGTCGGAACGGACAACGACACGACCAACCTCGCGCTCGCCGAGCACGCCAAGATCGCTCGCTCCGACCTCTTCGTCGCCGTCCGCCAGCAGTCGGACGCACGCGCCTCGCTCGTGAGCGCCCTCGCCATCGACTCCGTCTTCACGCCCACCGAACTCGTCGCCCAGGAGAGCCTCGCGCGCGTCGTCACGCCGCTGTTCTGGAGCTTCGTCGAGTACGCAGTCCAGCAGCCCAACGAGTTCGCCGAGGGGATCATCGCGCGCCTCACGGCGCACTGCGGCCATACCGGCAAGGAGCGGATGCTCGTCGACCTGTCGGCCCAGGGCTCACCCGCACTGCACCGCTGGCTGCTCCACGACGAACTCACCGTCGGGCAGATCCTCAAGAGCCCCGACGGCCGCGACGAGCACCTCCCGCTCGTACCGCTCGTCCTCGTCCGCAACGGCGAGCACATCTTCGCTCCCGACGAGTCGACGACCGTGACGACCGACGACCACCTGCTCGTCGTCGGTCACCGCTCGGGGCTGCTCGCGCTGCACGAAACGCAGTACTCGGACGCTGCGGCGGAGTACATCGCGACCGGCGCCCACGTGCCGGAGACGTGGCTGTGGCGCAAGCTCAAGCGTCACCGCCCCGCGGCCTGACCGCCTTCCCACTCACGGCGCAGAAGCGAGTAGAGGCACGCGTCGACGAACTTGCCGTCGATGATGCCGTCGTCGACGAAGTAGCCCTCCTGACGAAAACCGTTGCGTTCGAGCACGGTGCGCGACGCGACGTTGTCGGCGAACACATCGGCCTGAATGCGATGCACGTGCGGCTCGGCGAACAGGTGGGCGACGAGTGCTCCGACGAGTTCGGTGCCCAGGCCGCGCCCCGCCACGTGCGGTGACATCGCGTAGTGGATTCGCGCAACGAGGCTGTCGGTGGGTGCGTCGTTCTGCGTCCAGGCGCGTGCCACCTTGAAGCCGCAGTCGCCGACGACCGCCGCGTCATCGTCCTGAGCGAACGCCTCGACGACGAGCTGGACCTCGCGTTCGACGTCGTTGGCCAAGGTGGTGCGGGCCATCCGGAGCCGCAGCCTGGCCTCGAGCTGGGCGGGCGTAAGCGCACCGTGGCTGAGGTAGGCGCAGACCTCGGGCTGGGCGCGAATTGCCGCAGCCGCCGCGACGTCGTCGCTCGTCATCGGGCGCAGACGGAGGCGCGGCGTCTCGACGGGTGTGTTCGACACGAAACTCGGCAGCGTGCTCATGGCGTCACTGTGCCACGAGCGGCCCAAGCGTTTCAGCCCTGAGCTACGCCACAGCGCTCCGCGTCCGCGGTGAGGACGCAGAACTCGTTGCCCTCCGGGTCGGCGAGCACTGCCCAGCCCTCGTCAGGCTGACGTAGATCGTCGACCATCGTGGCGCCGTGGGCGAGCAGACGCTCAACCTCCTCGTCACGCGTGGTGTCGACCGGGCGAACGCACACGTGCATGCGGTTCTTGACCTGCTTCGGTTCGGGCACCTTGAGAAACACGAGGTCTCGCCCCACGGGGCCGGCCAACCAGGCCTCCTCGTCGGTCCACTCGTCCTGCTCGTCGGCCTCGAAGTCGTCGACCACGTCGGCCCACCACAGGGCCAAGGCCCGCGGGTCGGCACAGTCAATGCAGAAGTTCGCTGTTCTCGTCGTCATGAATCGAGACTGCCACGGCCCGGTGACAACCGCGGCGTTCCGCCGAGCCGCGTTCGACCGCGCGCCTCACCCGCGACGGCGCCGTCACCCGCGGCGGCTATGGTGAGCGCAGTATTTACCCCGTCAGAAAGGCACCCCATGTCTCTGTCCGAGAAGCTCCTCGCCCCCGCCGTGCGCCCCGCTGTCTCCGCCGACCTCGCGGCCACGATCGACACCGAGGTCTCGAACAAGCGCGGCCTCTCCGGCGCCGCCATCAAGACGGGCTACGCCGCCGCCAAGAAGAAGGCCGACGTGCCGAAGGTGCTCAACGAGAACCTCGAGCAGATCACCGCCATCTTCGACCCGTACTGGGAGCAGTTCGGCGGCCAGGGCGACTTCGGCGCCTACCTCGCCGGCCGCGGCGACGAGGTGACCGCCGACATCCTCAAGGTTGCCGACGCCCGCGCTCAGGCCACGAGCCGCGACCAGATCTCGAAGGTCTACGGCAGCATGCGCGGCAAGGCCGCCGACCTCATCAAGGAATCGCTGCCCGCCATCGGCGCCACACTGCAGAAGCACGCCGGCTGAATCAATCACTTCTGCCCCGAGCGTCCACCGTGACACGGTGGACGCTCGGGTGCGTTCGGGGTGACGGCGTGCCTCGCGGAATGCCGCCATGACGCGCTTTATGCTGCGGTGTGCATGTGAACTCCCCCGGCTCGTCCCTCTCTCTTCGCCGTCTCGAGGCCTCCGACGCCGTCGGTGCATTCACGTTCCTCGCCGGCGCTTTCGCCGTCAACCGAGCCGGCGTCGCCTGGCCCGACATCGCGCGTCTCGTCTTCGCGTACGGCCTCACCGTCCTCGGCCCCGGGCTCGTCATCACGCGGCGCTTCCCGACGCTCACACGGGTGGGACGGCTGAGTGTTGCCTTCACCGCCGGCCTTGCCGCGCAACTTCTCGGGTGGGCCGTCGGTGTCGCCACCGGACAGACCTGGCTGGTCCTCGTAACGCCCGCGCTGTTCGCGGGCCTGTGGGAACTCGCGTTCCGCCGCTTCGCGCCCGCACCTCGCACCCAGGAAACTGCCGAGGCGCCCCGCAGCCGCTGGTGGGCCGTCGGCGCACTCCTCGTCAGTAGCGCCGTCGCCCTGCATTCCCTGGCACTCACCCTGTGGCGCATCACGCCTCTCGACCACCACCTGCGCTGGTACCAGGACATGGAGTGGCACGTCGCGATCTCGGCACTCGCCATGCATCAGGTGCCGCCGACCGATCCCCAGTCAGCTGCCGAAGGACCCTTGTCCTACCACTGGTTCAGCAACGCCCACGGCGCGGCACTGAGCCTTGCGAGCGGGGTCGACATCGACGCGGTCTCCGTCGTCGCGTGGTTCCTGCCCGTGGGGTTGGCGACGCTCGGCCTCGCCTACGAGATGGGTCTTGCCCTTTCTCGTTCGGCCCTCGTCGCGGCCCTGGCTCCGCTGCTCATCGCCGTCCCACCCGTCGCGCTGTTCAGCGAGGTCATCGACACCGGCTCGACGTTCGCGCTCATCTGGGTCAGCCCTTCGCACCTTTTCAGCCTGCCCCTGTGCCTGTTGCTCACCTGGGTCGTCATCATCATCCTGCGAACGCCTCGCGTCCCGGTGCCGACGGCGGCGCTGGCTCTCCTGCTCGCTCTCATGGGCCCGGGTACGAAGGTGTCGATCCTGCCGACGCTCATGGGCGGTCTCGGCATCGTCACCGTGCACGCGCTGTGGCGCCGGCGCGGTGTCGTCCGGCCCATCGTGCTCGGCGCCGTCGGCGGAGCCATCGTGCTCGGGACAGCACCTCTCTTCGCCGGCGGCGGGGGCGGTTCGATCTTCCTGCTCGGTGCCACCGCCCGCCAGCTGCGGCCGTGGAGAGAACTTCAGAAGATGGGGCGCGAGCCGGGTTTCGACGTGCTCGCTCTGTTCGTCGTGGCGTTGCTCGCGACCTACGCAGCCATCCTCTTCGTGGCGGCGATCGACGACGTCGTGGCGCGCTCGATGTTCATCGGTATGTTCCTGGTAGCCGTGGCGGCCATGTTCGCGCTCGCTCACCCCTCCCTGTCGCAGGTCTACTTCATGCGCGGGCTGCAGCCCGTGTCGGCGGTCTTCATCGCCTGGGGGTTCGTCGCGTTGGTCAACGGGGCACGCAGACGCTCCGACACGCGGGCGGTGGCCCTGGCCGCTGGAGTCATCGGCGGCGCCTCGTTCGGTGTGGCCCTCGTGTGGCAACGCACGTCCGTCTACGAGCACCTCGCGCCGCTTCAGATGTCGCGTATGGCCCCGATCGCCGGTGTTGTCCTCCTGCTCGCCCTCGTGAGCATCGTGTTGCTCGCGCGCCGCAAGCGGCACCCGCGGGCCGCACTCGCACTGGGGGCTTCCGTTCTCGGCTACAGCCTGGCTGCCCCCGTCCTTGCCACTGCGTACACGATGACCCCCGAATACGCCCCGGTGGTCAAGCCCGCCAATCCGCCGACCGCCACCTCTCCACTCACCGAGGACGAACTCGAGGCGGGTCGCGCCCTTGCGCAGGCGAACCCGGAGTCGTCACTCGTGGCGACCAACGTGCACTGTGCGGCCGTCGTGACCGTCGATCACTGCGATGCACGGGGTTTCTGGGTGTCGGCCATCACGCGTTCGCCGGTCGACATCGGGGCCTGGGCCTACAGTTCCAGCGCCCGGATCCGGAACGGTGTGGGCGGTTACCGCTACATGTACCAGCCGTACTACGACACGACGGCGTTCGCCCAGAACGAGCGAGCGTTCTCGGCTCCGGATCGTCAGGTGCTCGACGCTCTCGCCGCACGCGGGGTGCGCTACCTCTACGCCGACTCCCGCGCGTCGAGGGTCTCGCCGGAGTTGGCCGACCTCACGACCACGATCTTCAGTTCGCCCACGGTCTCCGTCTACGAACTGCGCCCGCCCTCGAAGGCCGCCAGTAGCGCGAGCTGAGCCACCGAAGGGCCCGAAGGGTCGGGCGAGGTGCCTGGCCACCCATTCGGTCTGCCTACCGACTGTCGCGCTACGGTCTCGATCACATCGCGCCTCGATAACGATTCAAACCGTTGGGTCTCTTTGGGCGCACGCGATCCCTACCGTCGAATCCGCAGCCTTCCCACTGCGATTCACGTGGGCGACGGATCTCTTCCCCCGCCCCTGACGAGGAAGCCTCTCACCGTGCCGTCATTCTGACGTTCCGTCGTGCCCGCCACCGCGAGCCTCGGTCTGCTCGTCCCCGCCGAAGCGCCCGCACAGGCCGCTGCCAACTACACCTTCCGTCACGGGCTGTACCAGCAGTCGCACTCGAGCACGCTGGCCGCCTGCGAGGAGGCCCGCACGTCAGCCATCTCCACGATCAAGAAATACAAGGGCACGAGCATCAAGGCCGGCGCCTGCCACCGCATCGACGCCGGTACGGGTGCCGGCCGTCAGACCGGCTACCTCTACGACGTGAGGTACAACCGGGCGCGTACCATCTGGAACGGGGACACCAAGCTGGGCGTCGCTCATCGCCGGTGCGCACTCGTTCAAGGTGAACGGTTCCTACTCCACGAAGGCCGAAGTCGAAACCGTCGAGAAGGCGCGGGTCGCCTCGCTCCAGGCACGAACCTTCGGCGCGAAGGTGACGTGGCGTTCCGGCGTGACGCTCAACGCGGTGACGAAGAAGTGGCAGTACGAGATCGACTACAACTCTCGCGTGCCGCTGTTCTCCGGCCACATCGAGATCTCGCAGAAGCCGAACGTGACCTCCCCCTCGCTCGGTGTCGTCAAGCCCATCCCGACCAACCCGACCACCGATGCCACCACCGGCGGAACCACCGTCGTCACGCCCCCGAGCGGCGACGTGACGCCGAGCGAGCCGACCAGCGTCGCAGGCATCGACATCAGCGGCCATACGGTCCTGTCCGACTGGGCCGGGTGGAAGGAAGCCGGGGTGGCCTTCCTCTACACCAAGGCCACCGAGGGCGACTACTACAAGAACCCCAAGTTCGCCTCGCAGTACACCGGCGCGTACGACAACGGCATCATCCGCGGTGCCTACCACTTCGCGAATCCCTCGTCCGCCACCGGAGCGCAGCAGGCCGACTTCTTCGTGTCGAACGGCGGTGGGTGGTCGAACGACGGCAAGACCCTGCCCGGGGCCCTCGACATGGAGTGGAACCCCTACGGCTCCATGTGTTTCGACATGACCCAGACGCAGATGCGCACGTGGATCAACGACTTCGTCACCCAGTACCGCACGCGTACCGGCGTGAACCCGATGATCTACACCGCCTCGATCTGGTGGAACCGCTGCGTCGGCACCGATGCGAGTGCCGCAGGTTCGAACGGGACGCTCCCGCAGACCGGAACGACGCAGCAGGCCGTCGTCGTCAAGGATTCCGTTCTCGCCCAGAACCCGTTGTGGCTCGCGCGCTACAGCAGTTCGGTCGGCCCGCTGCCGACCATGTGGTCGTCACAGAACCGCAAGCACGCGATCTGGCAGAACGCCGCGCTGGATGCGAAGGGCTACGACACGAACATCTTCAACGGCTCGCTGACGCAGCTGCGTGCCTACGCGACCACCGGCAAGCTCTGATCCCCGCGTGAGCGGCGCCCGGGCCTTCGCTCGGGCGCCGCTCGCCTGCGTCAGGACTCGAGGAACGAAGCCGGATCGTTCATGAAGTGACGCCACTGCCGCACGAGCCCGGCGTCGTCGTGATCGACCTCGCGGAAGCCCCGATCGTCGAGTTCGATGATGGTGGCGCCTGGCAGCGCCGCGAGGATCGGTGAATGGGTGGCGAGCAGGATCTGGTGCCTGCCCGTGCCCATGAGCGCGGTGAGGTGACGCAGGAGGCGCAGTTGGTTGTCGAACGACAAGGCTGACTCCGGCTCATCGAGCACGTAGAGGCCGGGCCGCTTCGGCTTGAACCTCAGTTCCACGAGCGCGACGAACGACTCGCCGTGGCTGAGCTGGTGGAAGAGCGGCTCTTCGGGATCATTGCCCGGGTTGTCCTCGAGGTAACTGAAGAACGAGTGCATCGTCTCGGCGCGCAGGAAGTAGCCGCCCTTGCCCGCACCGGCGTTGCGCACGATGTGCAGCTGATCACCGAGACCGGCCTCGGTGTTGCGCGTGCGGTGCCTGCTGCCCGTCGAACCGCCCTCGGGCGCAAGGCCGTAGGCCATGGCGATGCCCTCGGCGAGCGTCGACTTGCCGCTGCCGTTCTCGCCGAGCAGCACCGTTGCGGGGCCGGGCGTGAACCCCTCGAGCAGGAACTGACGGACGGCGGGGATGCCCTCCCACCAGTGGTAGCCGGGTTCGAGCGGCGCTTCGGACTCGTCCTCTTCGGGCTCCTCCAGCGACAACCACTGACGTTGGAAGTCGGTGAGGCCGTCGTCGGGTTCGGCGGCCTGCTCGGCCGCTGCCGGCTCGGGCGTCCCGGCGGTCTCGGGTGAGTCGTCGGCTTCTTCGCCGGGCCACTCGCCGACCTCATCGTCCTCGAGCGAGTGCGCGATGAGCCGCTCGCGGACCTCGGGCCAGGCCTCGATGGTGCGCACGGGAAGGCGCGAGCGCACCCACTCCTCGTCACTCATGAGACCCCTCCTTGAGGCGACCGTGCTCAGAAACCGGGGCGCAGTTCTTGGCCGGTCACCGTGCATCGCGCGGCGAGGGCGTCGAGGGCCCGCTCGATGGTCGGCTCGACGACGGCGTCGTCGATGACGCTGCCGCGCACGAACCCTGCGTCACTGATGCCCCGCAGCGCGTCGAGCAGCGGCCGCCAGAAACCGTCGACGTCGAGGAAGCCGACGGGCTTCGAGTGGTAACCGATGGTGCGCCAGGTCCACACCTCGAAGATCTCCTCGAGCGTGCCGAGGCCGCCGGGCAGGGCGAGGAAGGCGTCGGCCCGCTCGGCCATGCCTGCCTTGCGGGTGTGCATCGTGTCGACCTCGTGGAACTCGGTGAGGTCCACGCGGCCCCACTCGCGCTCGACCATGAGCGTCGGGATGAAACCGACGACCTCGCCGCCGGCATCGAGAGCGCCCTGGCTCACAGCACCCATGAGCCCGCCGCCACCGGCGCCGTAGACGAGCACGAGATCGCGCTCGGCGATGACACGCCCCGCCTCGTAGGCAACGTCCATGAGGGCAGGGTCGTTACCCGGCGTCGAACCGCAGAAGACGGCGACGCTGCGAAGCGGCGAAGGGGGTGACGTCGACATGCGGCACACCCTAACGGGCACCGGTGACAGCGCTCGATCGCCTCGCGGTGGAGGATTACGCGAACCTCAGTCGGCGGGCAGCATCTTCTCCAGCGTGTTGAGGTTTCGCGTGGTCGTCGTCGCCTTGTACTCCCGCTTCGTGAGCAGCTTCGCCACGGGCGTCGAGGTCGTCGAGCCCTTGAGACAACGCCAGTAGAGGTCTTCCCCGAACGCCGCGACGTGCTCGTCGGTGGGCGCCGCATCGATCGCAGCCTGGGCTGCCTCGAAGGCACTGCCACCGCCCAGCACGATGTAGCGGTGGTGGGCCTCGTCGGGCGTGAACGGCCAGCTCTCGACGAGCTCGCGCAGCGACTCGGCGTCACGCACGAGCACGTACGCCTCGTAGTCGAACGCGTCCCCGATGGCCTGCTCGGCCACCTGCTTGAGCTCCTCGGCACTGCCGTCGAAGTCGAGGCGGACGTTGCCCGTGGCGAGCCACGTCATCACGTCGCGGCACCCCGCGTCGGCGAGCACCTTCCGCAACTCGGGCATCGGCACGCGAATGCCGCCGACGTTGATGCCGCGCAGGAACATGACGTAGGTGCTCATGGGTCGAGTCTGCCCCGTCGCACCGGACTGTGGGGCGCCGTGCCGCCGTCAGTCGTCAGTCGTCAGTCGTCAGACCGAATCGGAGGTCTCGGCGATGCCCTCCTCGGCGGCCTCGACGATCTCGCGGTCGCTACCGCCGCTGAACCCGTGACGCACGAACGACGCCACGAGGACGACGGCGGCCACGGCGAGGCTGAACCACAGGTTCTGGCTCTGCTCCGAGTCGAACGCCATCATGACGAGCACGAGGACGATGAACGCGATCGTCGCGTACGTGAGGCCCGGAAAAAGCCACATGCGAACCCGCACGGCCACGCCCGCGGCGTCCATCGCGCGACGCGAGCGCAACTGCGTGAACGAGATGCACAGGTACACGAAGAGCGCCGCGCAGCCGGCCGTCGACAGGAGGTAGCCGAAGATCTTGTCCGGCAGGACGTAGTTGAGTCCGACGCAGACGAAGCCGACGACGACGCTCGCGAGGATCGCCGCGACAGGAACGCCTCGGCTGTTCGTCCGTCCGAACGCGCCGGGAGCGTCACCGCGTTGGCCGAGGCTGAACGCCATGCGGCTCGCAGTGTAGAGCGCTGAGTTGAGGCAGCTCGCGACGGCGGTGAGGATCGCGAGGTCGAGGACCGTCGTCAGTTGCCCGAGGCCGATCGTCTCGAGGGTGAACTGGTACGAACCAACCTCTGCGAGCTGCGGGCTGCGCCAGTTGACGAGAGCCACGACGACGAAGATCGAGCCCAGGTAGAAGATCGAGATGCGCCAGATGACGCTGTTGACCGCGCGGCGAATGCCGCTGACGGGGTTCTTCGACTCGGCCGCGGCGATCGTCACGATCTCCGTGCCGAGGTAGGTGGTGGTCGTCGTGAGCATGGCGGCGAAGATGCCGCCGAGGCCGTCGCCGAAGAAGCCGTTGGCCGTGAGGCCGGAAAGGCCCGAGACGTCACTCGTCGGCAGCAGGCCGAGGATCGCGAGGAGGCCGACGGCGATGAACGCGATGATGACGACAACCTTGACGAGGGCGAACCAGAACTCGAACTCGCCGTAGTTGCCGACGCTCACGAGGTTGGTGGCCGTGAGGATCGCCGTGATGAGGAAGGCGAAGACCCACTGTGGCCAGTCGATCCAGTTCGTCAGGATCGTCGCCCCGGCCGTTGCCTCGACGGGGATGATGAGCGCCCAGGCCCACCAGTAGAGCCATCCGATGGAGAAGCCCGCCCACTTGCCGAGCGCGCGGTCCGCGTAGACGCTGAACGACCCGGTGTCGGGGTTGACCGTGGCCATCTCGCCCAGCATCCGCATGACGAGGACGACGACGAGACCTGCAGCCGCGTAGCTGATGATGGCGGCGGGCCCGGCCAGTTTGATCGCGTTCGCCGACCCGACGAACAGGCCCGCGCCGATGACGCCGGCGATGGAGATCATCGTGACGTGACGCGGCTTGAGGCCGGATTCGAGGTGGTCGGCGCCCGGCTCGGTGCTCGTCGCGGGCCCCTCCGGGGGCAACGCACACGTGCGCACAGGCTCGTCGTGGCGGGTGTCGTTCTGCTGCTCTGGACTCGGTGACGAACTGCGTTCGTCACCGCCTTCGTGAGTCGACATGGCGTCCACCTTCCTCCTCAGCGGCGGTGAACACCACTCGAACGCCACGATCGGCTCACGTCGTGACGGCGTGCGGCGTCAGCTCGGGCAGGGGGCGCCCTCGCAGCACGGGCGGATCCAGCCGCAGCCGTCGCAGCGTTCGTGGGAGGTTTCCCAGCGCATCATCGTTCCGCAGTTGGGGCAGGGTTCGGTGAGGTCGGCCATGCGTCACACCATGCCACGCACCGGTGACGGCCCGTGAGCCTCAGGCGAGTTCGTCGATCCACGCACCGACGCGCAGGTCGGTGACGGCGTCGTACACGGCCACCGCGCCCGCGTCCTTCAGCTCTGCGGCGGAGAAACCGCCGGTGCGGACGGCGACGCAGAGCATGCCCGGCTGCGGCACGCGACCGGCCGATTCGGCGTCCCAGGTGGCGTCACCGACGAGCACACCGCGTCGGCCACCGGCCTCCTCGAGTGCCGCGACGAGGATGTCCGGCTCCGGTTTGCTGTTGTCCGCGTCGTCGGAGGAGGTGACGGCGTCGACGTCGTCCCGCGTGAGCCCGAGCTTCTCGAGCGCGGCGTCCGTGAACTCACTCTTACCCGAGCTCGCGAGCGCCACCTTGTAGCCCTTCTCCTGCACGGCCCGCACGGCGTCGGCCGCGCCGTCGAAGGCCCGCACGTCTGGCAGCATCTGGCGGTACTCGCCCTCCCACGCGGTGCGCAGTTCGTCGCCGAGGCGCTCCTCGACGTCGTCGCCGACGACGCTCGGCACGAGCTGGTCGCCGCCCATGCCCACGGCGCGGTGGATGCGCCACATCGGCGGGTGGAGGTAGTGCTGCGCGAAGGCGCGGGACCACGCGACGGCGTGGTGGTAGGTGGAATCGATCAGCGTGCCGTCGACGTCGAACAGGACGGTGTCGATGGCCTCCGCGGCCTCATCGTGCGTACTCATGCGATCAGCCAACCGCCCTTCGGGTCGCCCGGCAAGGCAGGGCGCCCGAAGGGGTGACGGCGTCAGTCGCGCAGAGCCGCGAGGGCCGCGGCGCCACCGGAGACGAGCGAGAAGAAGATGACGAACACGAGGCCCCAGCCCACCGACGCGACGTCACTGACATTGCCGTAGTCGATGAGCCCGACGATGAAGGAGATCGCAGCGGCGACCACGATGCCCCACAGGAACTTCGCCGGAACCTTGCCGAGAAGGTGCGCGACGCCGAGGCCGATGATGGCGAGCGACAGCAGCAGGACGATGACGCCGTCGCCGTTCATGCCCGAGACCGAGCTGCCCCACACGCTGGCCCACGGGCCGAGGCATCCGATGATGACGAAGAACTGCGCCGCGAGGGAGGCGAGCAGGCCGACGCGCCCGATGCGCAGCGACCCGTCCGGGTTCTTCACCTGCAGGGCTGCGGCAGCACCCTGGCCGCCGGCACCGAACGGGCTGTTCGCGTTATTCGCGTCACCGCCCTGCCAGGCGTTGTTCTGGCCGTACTGTCCGTTGTGGCCGGGCTGACCGTACTGGTGGCCCTGCCCGCTCTGACCCGGGAAGCCGTACTGGTTCTGGCCGTACTGACCGCCGCCCTGCGGGGCGGAGTCGTACTGGTTCTGATGGGTCGAGAAGCCCTGGCCGATCGACGAGTTCGCACCCTGGGAGTTCTGGCCGTACTGCGCGTTCTCGGTCTGGTTGGGCTGACCGTACTGGCCACCCTGCGGCGTCGAACCGTAGGAGTTCTGACCGTACTGACCACTCGACGGCGGGGCGGAGTCGTACCGGTTCTGGTTGCTCTGCGGGCTCGACGAGCCGTAGCCCGCATCGCCTTGGGACGCCGAGCCGTACTGGGGCGAGCCGTACTGGTTCTGTCCGTTCGAGAAGCCCTGACCGATCGACGAGTTGTTCTGCCCGTACTGCTGGCCCTGAGCGTTGGCGCCGTAGGGAGACTGGCCGTACTGTCCACCCTGCTGCTGCCCGTTCTGGCCACCCGCCGCGGGAGCCGAACCGTACTGAGCCTGGTCACCGGCATTCTGGGTGCCCGACTCGTTGGGAGCGGTGAAGGCCCGCGTGCGGTCCTCCGAGGAGTCGTTCTGTCCCGTCGCGCCGGTGTTCTGGGCGCCTGACTCGTTGGGAGCGGTGAACGCGCGGGTGCGCTCTTCGGACGAGTCGTGCGGGGCCTCGGCGTTGTTGCTCCCCTGAGCCGGCGAGGCACCCCACTGACGCGTCGCGTCGTCCTCCTGCCCGGGCGTGCCCTGCTCGCGCTTGGTCCAGTCGTTGTCGCTCATGACGCTCCCCCGTCGGTGGTGCTCGGTCGGTCCGATGCCGCGAGAATATCCGCTCCGCCCCCGCTACGGAGCGGTTCGGCCCACACGCGCCGTAGCGGGCCACAACTCGCCCCCGACCTACGATGGCAGCATGATCGACCCGAGCCGCCACGCCGTCCTGTGGCTGCTCATCGCGTTCGTCTTCACGACGGCGGCCACCCGCACGACGACGCGCTACATCCGCCACAAGGCCGACCGCGCCGAGGCATACCTCAAGGAGAACGCCGAACCCGGGCTCATCCGCAACATCGTCGTCGCCGGCATCCACGTGCACCACCAGGTGTGGGGCATCCTCATGGTGCTCTTCAGCGGTCTGCTGCTCATCACCTACCTGCCCGAGCGGGGGCTCGCGCTCAACGTCCTCGCGGCCCTGTTCGGCATGGGCGCGGCGCTCACGCTCGACGAGTTCGCCATGTGGCTCCACCTCGACGACGTGTACTGGCAGGAGGAGGGACGTCAGTCGGTGACGGCGCTCATCGTCGCGGTGACGATCACCGCGGCGCTCGTCATCGGTGCCAACCCGCTCGACGTCGTGCCCACCGGCAACGACCTGCCCGGCGCACTGCTGTCGACGCTCGGCATCGTCAACCTCGGTTTCGTCGTCGTGACGATCCTCAAGGGCAAGTTGCCCACCGGCCTCGTCGGCGTCTTCGTGCCGCTCGTCGGGATCATCGGCGCCGTGCGCGTGGCGAAGCCGGGGTCATGGTGGGCGCGGCGGCGCTACAAGAAGGACGGATGGCTCGCGCGACGGGCCGAGCGCCGGTTCGACGCGACGTACGACGCGCGCTGGAACGCCATCCGCGACATCATCGGCGGCCGCCCCTACCCGCGCGAGCAGATGCGCGAGGCGGTGCGGGAGCAGATGAAGGCGGTGCGCGTGCGTCGTCAGGAACTGCCGCTCGAGCGAGCGCAAGCGCGGGTGGCCCGCCAGGCCCGACGCCGCGAACGCCTAGGCGACATGCCTGGTGCCGCACAGCGCACCGGCTCGACCCGAGCAGGCGACGAGCGTCCACCCGAGGAACCGTGAGGAACAGCCGCCCCTCGGTAGCGTGTCGGTCATGGCCATCACCCTGGACAACGTCGGCATTGCCGTCGACGACCTCGACGCCGCCGTCGCCTTCTTCACCGACCTCGGCCTGAACGTCGTCGGGCGTGACGAGGTCAGCGGCGAATGGCCCGACACCGCAGTCGGCCTCGACGGCAACCACGCCAAGATCGCCCTGCTCGAGGTGCCGGACGGCTCGGGCGCATCGAACTGTTCGAGTACCTCCACCCCCACGCGATCGCGATCGAGCCGACGCTGCCGCACGAGATCGGGATGCACCGTGCGGCGTTCCGCGTCGACGACCTCGACGAAGCGCTCGCCGTCGCCGCGCGGCACGGCTGCCACCCGTTGCGTGGCGTCGCGAACTACCAGGACGTCTTCGCGCTCACCTACGTGCGCGGGCCGAGCGGCATCCTCGTCATGTTGGCCGAGGACCTGACGAAGCGCTGATCTTCCGGAGTCCACTGCCCACGCACGTGCTCACCTCGGGCGTAGCGTCGGAGCCATGAGCGAGACGATCTTCACCTACGGCAGCCCGCACCTGAAGTACGGCACCGGAGCTGTCACCGAACTCGGCCACGACGCGACGACGCTGGGCGCTCGCACCGCCGCCGTCGTGAGCGATCCCGGCGTGGCCGCCGCGGGCATCGTCACCCCGGTCGTGGAGGCGCTGGAAACGTCGGGGTTGCGGGTCGACGTCTTCACCGACTCGCACGTCGAACCGACGGACGCCTCCCTCGAGGAAGCCACCGCGTGGGCGCGCGAGCACGGTCCGTGGGACGTCATCGTCGCCGTGGGAGGCGGGTCCAGCATCGACACCGCCAAGGCGATCAACCTCATGACGACGAACGACGGCGAGTTGATGGACTACGTGAACGCCCCCGTCGGAGGGGGCGCGAACCCGACGAAGCCGCTCGTGCCCCTCATCGCCGTCCCGACGACGACGGGCACGGGCAGCGAGTCGACGACGATCTGCGTGCTCGACGTCCTCGAGCAGAACGTCAAGACCGGCATCAGTCACCCTGCGCTGCGCCCGCGCATGGCCGTCATCGACCCGGACCTCACGATGAGCCAGCCGGCAGGCGTGACGGCGGCGTCGGGCATGGACATCCTGTGTCACGCCCTCGAGAGCTACACGGCCAAGCCGTACACCGAGTTCGCCCGCAAGGAAGCGTCCGAGCGGGTGCCGTACTGCGGCGCCAACCCGATCAGCGACATGTGGTCGCGCGAGGCCGTACGTCTGCTCGCCGGCTCGTTCCGCACCGCCGTCCAGAGCGGCCACGACGCCGAGGCGCGCGGGGCCATGGCGCTCGCGGCGACGTTCGCGGGTATGGGCTTCGGCAACGCGGGCGTGCACCTGCCGCACGCGAACGCCTATCCGATCGCCGGCATGGTGCGCGACTTCCGGCCTGACGGGTACGACGCCGACCACGCGATGGTGCCGCACGGCATGGCCGTGGCGCTGACGGCGCCGGCGGCCTTCGCACTGCTCTACCCCGCGAACCCGGAGCGTCACCACGAGATGGCGGCGCTGCTCGAGCCCGACACGTCGGTGAGCGACCTGGGGCGCGACGCCCTACCGAACGCCCTGCGTCGCCTCATGCGAGACATCGGCTTGCCCAACGGGCTTGCCGCCGTGGGGTATTCGGACGCCGATCTTCCGAGGCTCGTCGAGGGAACGATGAAGCAGCAGCGCCTGCTCGCCACGGCGCCGGCCGAGATCACCGAGGCCGACGTCGAGCGCGTGCTGCGGGAGTCGATGACGCTCTGGTGAGTCAGCTCTAGCCCTGACCCTCGTTGGGCAGGGTTTCCTGCGGTTGGGCAGAGTCTGCCGCTACCCAACCGCAGGGGAGTCTGCCCAGCCTGACCCTGCCCCCGTCAGCGTCCCGCGTACCCGGGCTGCTGCTTCTTCACCCACAGGAACCACGCGAGGAAACTGACGAACGGGAAGAGGAGGGTTGCGAGCAGCGCCAACGCCTTGATTCCCCACGTGTAGCTCGAGCGCAGGATCGACACGATCGTGAGGACCCAGACGGCCACCACGGCAACGGCGAAGACGACGAACGAGCCCGTGGCGACGGCTTGCGCCCCCTCGGATCGGGCACAGGCCATCGGCCCAGCACGCCCCCTCCCGTCGGGCAGCGCCGCTCGGCTCCTGTGACGGGAGGGGGCGTGCGTGTCTCCCCAGAACAACACACCGGGGTGGGGCTCCCGCCGGTGCCTGTGCGGAATCGAACATGCCCCCACGACGTTTCACCCCGCGTGAAGATCGACATCTGGAGCGACATCGTCTGCCCGTTCTGCTACATCGGCAAGCGCCACCTCGAGCTCGCGCTCGACGGTTTCGAGCACGCTGACGACGTGGAGATCGTCTGGCACTCCTACGAACTCGACCCGACGATCGAGGCCGTGCCCGACGGCACCCTCGTCGAGAAGATCGCCGCCAAGTACGGCATGACGCCGGAGCAGTCCGAGCGCAGCCAGGAGGACATCGCCGCCCGCGCGGCCGAGGTCGGCCTCGCGTTCAACTGGCGCGAAGCCAAGTTCGGCAACACGTTCGATGCTCACCGTCTCGTCCACCTGGCCGCGCAGCACGGGCGCGCCACCGAAGCGCACGAGCTCCTCATGCGCGCTTACTTCACCGAGGGCGTCGCGGTCGGCGACACGACCGAGCTGCAGCGCCTCGGCGAAGAGCTCGAACTGCCCTCCGACCAGGTGCGAGCGCTGCTCGCCGGCACCGACTTCGCCGACGACGTGCGCGGTGACGAGGAGCAGGCCCGCGCGCTCGGCATCACCGGCGTGCCGTTCTTCGTGCTCGGCGAGAAGTACGCCATCTCGGGTGCACAGCCCGTCGAGCTGTTTGAGCAGGCTCTCGCACAGACGTGGAACGAGCTCCACGGCGATACCGCGGCCTCGACGAGCGATGATGCCGTCACGGCTCAGGCTGCCCACGACCACGGCCCGTCCTGCGAAGGCGACCACTGCTCCGTCTGATCGGGACGGCCCGAAGGGTCGGTGGGCATGCAAATAACCGCGTGCCACCGGCCCTTTTGTCGTTCTACAGCCTGTTCACCCGGCGCGCGCGATGAACGAACGGCCGCGTTCGCCCACCGACACCGCCCCTCTGCGGCATCCTGGCGTGGTGACGAACCCGAGCCGACACGACGAAGCTGCCCAGGTCCGCGCGCACGCCCAGCGTCTCGAGCTGCCGGGCCTCATCGACGTCCACACCCACTTCATGCCGCAGAACGTGCTCGACAAGGTGTGGGCCTACTTCGACGCCATCGAGACCGCGGCGGGGCCGTGGACGATCACCTACCGCACCGACGAAGCCGAGCGCGTTGCCACCCTGCGTGACTTCGGCGTCACCCGCTTCAGCTCCCTCAATTACCCGCACCGGCCCGGCATGGCCGAATGGCTCAACGCCTGGTCACGCGAGTTCGCCGCGAACACGCCGGAGGCCATCCCGAGCGCCACGTTCTACGCCGAACCCGAGGCTCCCACCTACGTCGCCGAGGCCCTCGACGCGGGTGCGCAGATCTTCAAGGTGCACATCCAGGTCGGCGGCTACGACCCTCTCGATCCCACCCTCGACGACGCCTGGGCACAGCTCGAGGCGAAGGGCACGCCTGTCGTCATCCACTGCGGCTCCGGCCCGATGCCAGGTGAGTTCACCGGCCCCGACCGCGTCGAATCCCTTCTCGAGCGCCACCCCGCGCTGACGCTCCTCATCGCCCACATGGGCAACTCCGAGTACGGGCGCTTCCTCGACCTCGCCGAACGCTTCGAACGCGTCCACCTCGACACGACGATGGCGTTCACCGACTTCACCGAATCGCTCACGCCGTACCCGCGCGAGTATCTGCCGCGCCTCGTCGACATCGGCGACAAGGTGGTGCTGGGCAGCGACTTCCCCAACATCCCTTACCCCTACATCCACCAGCTCGACGCCCTGGCGCGTCTCGACCTCGGTGACGACTGGATGCGCGGCGTTCTCCACGACAACGCCGCCAGACTGCTCGAGCCCCGCTCCTAGCTGGTGACGTTTGCTGCGGTTGGTGACGGTGCAACGTCACCAACCGCAACGAACGTCACCACGAACGCGAGGGGCGGCTCGGCACGTGAAGGCCCGCGTACCATCGTCCGGTGACTGCGAGCCCCGACGCCCTCACTGACGCCCAGACGCGTCAGCTGCTCGTCTACCTCGCGGCCGCGCACATGGCCGGCGGCGCCGGCGCCCACGAGGCCACCGAGGACGTCGTGCGCGCAGCCCGCGCGATCGGTCTCCCCGGTGCGCAGATCAACGCCACCCCGGACGGTGTCACGCTCAGCCTCGGCCACGGCGCCCCGGCGACGTTCGAGTCGGTCGAGGGCTCCCTGCGCCTCGACCAGACGGCCCGCGTCGCCGGCATCCAGCACGGCCTCGAGACGGGCGCCCTGACGCCGACCGCCGCGCTCGACGCTCTCAAGGGCCTGCGCGCGCAGCGTGCCCGTTTCCCCGTCACCGGCATGTACCTCGGTGGGTTCACCGTGGCGGCGGGCATTGCCGGCATCCTCCAACCGACGTGGCCGAGCGTGCTGTTCGCAGCTGTGGCGAGCCCCATCACGATCGCCCTCATCCGCCTCACCGGGCGACGCCTCGTACCGAGCGCCCTCCTGCCGCTCTTCGCCGGATTCCTCGTCGCCGCGGCGGCCTTCGCCGCGTTCCAAGCGGGCTTCATCACGAGCCCGCTGCGGACGATGTTGCCGCCCGTGGCCGTCCTGTTGCCGGGTGCCCTGCTGGTCACGGGCTTGTCGGAACTCGTCGCCGGGGCCATGGTCTCCGGCGCCTCACGCCTCGCCTACGGCACGACCCAGCTCGTCATGTTCGCAGCCGGGGTCGCCGGTGCGAGCATCCTCCTCGACGTGCCACCGGAGGCCTTCGCCAACGCGCGCGTCGACGAGATCGGCCCGCTCGCAGGCTTCGTCGGTCTCGTCCTGCTCACCCTCGGCATCTGCTTCATGGAGTCGGTGCCGCGCCGCCTCGCGCCCGGCGTCCTGTTCGTCACCGCCTCGACGTACGTGACGCAGTGGTCGGTGCAGAACTGGGTCGACGCCCCGGCCTGGGGCGGCGCACTCGCCGGCGCCTTCGTCGCGAGCTTCAGCGCCTGGGTCATCGCCCTGGCACGCCCGACGATGTCGCGCATGGTGCTGTTCCTGCCCAGCTTCTGGCTCCTCGTGCCCGGCTCGTTGGGCCTCGTGACGGTGACCCAGCTCGGCATCGATCCGCGCGAGTCGTGGCCGACGGCGATGAACGCGACGAGCGTCGTGCTCGCCATCGCCCTCGGCCTCGTCTTCGGCACGAGCGCCGCCCGAGCCCTGCGCTTCACGATCCGCCGCGGCCTTCGCCGCCGCGCGGACGCCCGCGCGGCGTCTACCCTGGTGGAATGAGCAACTCTCCGCGTCTGCGCGTCTTCCTGCTCGGCCTCGCCGGGGTGACCCTGGGTATCGCGCTGGCCAAGCTGTCCGGAGGTTCACTCGCCGCGGTCGTCGCCATCGTCCTGGCGCTCATCTGCTTCGTCCTGTTCCGCATGCGGACCGGTCGCTGATCACAACCTCGGGAAATTACTGTCAGGTAACTGTTTCGTCTCCATTCGCCGCAGTGACGCACGCATGATCACGGCGCGTGGGCACAGTGATGGAGACCCCTTCCTGAGAGGAACCGCCATGACCAACCACACCGACCGTCGCCGCGTCGACGGTGACATCACCTTCTCTGCCGCCGCCTGGATCGCCATCGACCTCGTCGCTCTCGGCGTCCTCGTCCTCCTCCTGTGGATTTTCCAGCCGGAAAAGGGCCTCCTGCCCGAGCCGAGCTGGCTCATCGACCCGGTCGTCGGCTGGCTCATCGGCAACGTGGTCGGCTTCGTCGCCTTCCGCGCGCTGCTGCGCATCCCGCCGGCAGCTGTGGCCGCTGCCTGCCTCGTGCTCGTCGCGCTGTCGCCTATCGTTTTCGTCAAGTACCCAGCGATGGGTGCGTTCTTCGCGGGCCTCGTCATCGGGCTCGGGTCGGGTGCGCTCATCCACCGCGCCCGGGTCGAACAGGCCTGACGCTCCGCGCGCACGAAGGCGCCCACCCGTCGACTTCACGGGTGGGCGCCTTCATGCGTACCGGACGAGCTACTTGAGGCCCGCCGCGGTGGAGCAGTT
The DNA here is from genome assembly GCF_019895135.1 of Dermacoccus sp. Tok2021. Lineage (NCBI taxonomy): Bacteria > Bacillati > Actinomycetota > Actinomycetes > Micrococcales > Dermacoccaceae > Dermacoccus > Dermacoccus sp. Tok2021. The sequence goes on along the minus strand of NZ_JAGTHU010000005.1, from coordinate 54,076 downwards.
GCCCGTCGCGGGCGCTCCGGAGAGTCGCTGCACGACCCAGTCACGCGCGGTGAGCTGGTCGGCCAGCATCGGGTTGGCGTGGTTGAGAAGCGACTTCGGCCCGAGCGAGAGGCCCGGAATCGGCGCGTACGTCACGTTCGCGCCCTTGCCACACCAGTCGAGTGCGAGCTGCTTCGACTGAGCGTGCGGGACGACGTCGTCCGCGACGCCCGTGGCGACGCGCACGGCCGCCGTCGGCTTCATCGTGCCGGTGCGCTGCGCGCGCACGAACCCGGTGACTTCCTCGTTGCGCGCCATGACGGCCGCGATGGGCTCACCGGTGGCCGTGAAGTCGCTCGTCTTGCGGTAGCCGTAGGACACGACGGTGTCGACCGTGCACTGACCCGACGTGCGCGAGAGCATCGTCTTGCCCGTGGCGTTGACGCTCTCGTCGGCGAACGCCTTGACGGCCGCGCTCGAGCTGGCCGCCCCGTTGATGAAGTAGCCGATGACGCCCGCGATCGGGCTGCCGTCGACACCGGCGAGCACCTTCTCGAGGTCGGCCGGCGGGGCTCCCACGTAGGCGGCGGCGACGTCGAGATCCGGGGCGTACGTCGGCGCGGCCTCGACGGCAGCGGCCGAGGCGCCGCCGCCCTGGGAGTAGCCGTACGTCGCGACCTTGGAGTTCGCCTTCACGGTGGCGCCGGGCACCTTGCTCGCGACGCGCGCGGCGTCGAGCATGGCGTGCGCCTGGTCGTCACGGTTCATGTACGTGTGCGGGCGGCCCGGCGTACCGAGCCCGATGTAGTCGGTGACGACGACGGCGACGCCCTTGGCGAGCAGGTTGTTCATACCCTGCGTCTCGTAGTTCACCCCGAGCGACCCGGGCGTCGAGAGGTTGATGGAGCTCGCCATCATCCGCGACGGCGCGCACTGGTCGCCCTGGCCGATCGTGCCGACGCCGTAGACGACGACCGGGCGCGGACCCGGGCCCTTCCACGCGGCCCACGGCTCGATGTAGGCGCCCGTGACGGCCGTGGGCTGCCCGTTGTCGTCCTTGGAGGAGTACATGATGCGGGTCGTGTTGCCCCACATGTTGAGGCCGGTGAAGAACTTCTCCGACTTCATGAGGGTGCCCGGCTGAGCCGGAACAGCAGCCGGGGGCGTGTAGAAGTCGCCCGTCGCCGCGGAGGCGGAAGAGGCGGTGGCGGTCGTGGTGACGCCGAGGCCGAGGGAGGCGGCACAGGCTAGACCGAGGGCGGCGGTGAAACGGGAGGGTCGCACGACGGGTCCTTCGTTCGTGGGGTGTGGTTTACGTCACAGTAGCCAGCCCGATCGTCCGATTGGGCCCCTTCCCGAAACTCGAAAAAGGTCGCTCGTCCGTCTCGTGGCGTCGACCGCGCGGCGTCAGCGCGTTCCGGTCCGCGCGAACGCCGAGCGCGGCGAAGCCCCGGACACACTGGACTCCGGTCCGGCCTGCGGACCCCGATCGAGAATGCGCGCGACATCCTGCGCAAGCTGCACCGTGGCCTCGATCTCCACCCTGCGAGTCGAGACGCTCTCGACGTTGAAGCCGAACGGCAACCCGAGATACCGGCAGAAGCGCGCCAGTTCGTGCGCGGCCGCGATGCAGTGTTCGTACGACGCCTCGAGCGTGTCGTGACTGCGGCGCAGTTCGTTCTGCACCCAGCGCGGCACGTCGACTCCGAGCCACTGGAGGAAGTCGAGCGTCTTCTCCGAACCGCACAGCGACAGGGTGAACACGACGCGCGCGGGCGCGACGCCACGCTCCTCACACGCATAGACGTAGTCGGAGATCACGTCCTTCGCCTCGCCCGTGTCATAGACGACCTGGCTGACGAAGAAGCCCACCCCACCGTCCTGCTTGCGCAGCAGACGCTCGTGCTCGTCCTTGCTCCGCGCGTGCCGTTCGGGAATGACGACGCCACCCAGCAGCACGTCACGCTCGACCTCGGCGTGCACCTCAATGGCGCGCGGCAGACTCGTGCGTACGGGTTTGTCCGTCGAACTCGATCCGACGAAGACGGTCGCGTCACCGTCGGCGCACCCGTGGAGGAACGAGGCCAGTTCCTGCTCGTCGTACTTACCGACGCAGCGGTAGACGATGGCGTTGCCCTGCCACGCGGACAGAGGCCCGGCGAGAAAGGCCGCAGGGTCCATCGTCTCGAGGTAGGGGAACGGGCGGTCGTCACCTGCACGGTCGGATTCGTCGTCGAGGTCGTAAAGGATGAGCGCGTCGACATCCAGTTTGTCGAGGCGCGAGAGAGCTGCGTCGGCGATCTCCTGAACCCGCTCGTCGCTCGTCGTGCGCCGCGGTGGCGTCATGGCGAACAGCAGGAGTTCGCGGTCACCGGAGACGAGGTCGGAGAAGGGCGCGGCAGGGTCACTCATGGGTGTCGACCCTAGAGGCGACCCCGCCGCGTCACCGATTCACAGGACGGAGGATGAGACGCCCACCAGCGACTGCGCCTCATGTGCGCGCGTGTCGACGTAGCGCAGCTGCGTGGCGAAGAACGAACCGGGGATTCCGCCCAGCTCGGCCATCGCCTCGGGCACCTTGCGACGCGGCACCTGGTGCGCGACGGTGACGTGCGGCAACCACACGGCCCGGCGCAGGCCCGGCACGGCAGCACGCAGGCGACCCACGGCCTCGGCCAACTCCGGATCGGGCTCGACGGGATACGCGAGGGAGACCTCGGGCCCGTCACCGAGCGCGAGGATGCCACAGACGTCGAGGCGCGCCGGCAACATCGCCCCCACGATGTCGCGCGCCAGCTGCGCCGCCCCCTCCGGCATGGATTCTGCAGTGGCCAGCACGACCCGGGGCGCGCGGGTCATCGGCGACGACGATTCCACTCCATCTGCGGTGAGGCCGGCGAACCTCAGGCTCTCCTGTGCACACTCGACGTCCGATTCGCCCCCCCGACGTCGAGCCCCCAACTCGATCATGATGTCGTTCATAAATCGATCGTCTGCATGATGGGTGTGCATGGCATCTATTTAAGAGAAGTAACCGCACGCAAATGCGCGAATAGCGTTGCCCGGCAATGATTTTCGTTGAAAAGTCTCTTTATGCACTTGTTGGGAAAATCGCCCACAGACGGTATGGAATTAAGAAACTATCGTCAGGAGGACGCGCTCGGACGCTGCCTCAGACGGTGCTGAACGAAGTACACGAGTGCCACGACGACCAGCCCGATGACGATCTTCTCTGCCACGCCGACGTACGGCTCGATCACCGGCCAGTTCGCTCCGAGGACATAACCGGCGAGGACGAAAGCGGTGTTCCACAGGAGGCTGCCCATCGTCGTCAGGACGGTAAACTTCCACACGGCCATGCCGGTGAATCCTGCGGGAACGCTGATGAGCGAACGGAACACGGGCACCATGCGCCCGAGGAACACGGCCTTGTCGCCGTGGCGGGCAAACCAGCGCTCAGTACGTTCGAGATCCTCGACCTTCATGAGCGGCATGCGATCCAGGATGCGCACCAGCTTCTCGCGGCCGATGGCTCGGCCCAGCCAGAACAGGGCAAGTGCACCGATGACCGAGCCCGCCGTCGTCCAGAGGATGGCTCCCCACAGGGTGATGACGCCCTGGGCCGCGGCGAAACCCGCGATCGGCAGGATCGCCTCGCTGGGAATCGGCGGGAAGAGGTTCTCCGCAGCGACGAGCAGCCCTGCCCCCACGCCGCCGATGCTCTCCATGAGGTCGACGGCGAAACCGGCGATGCCGGAGGTGGGTCCACCTTCGACACGCTCGGCGGGCTGGACGGCGAGGACGGTCGTCATACCCGCCAGTTTCTCAATTCCCCCACGGTGAAGCGAAATTCATCGGGGCTGCGGCCGCGTTGCTCACACCAGGCGTGTCAGCCGTCGTGGCGCGGCGATTCGTCCGGCTCCGGCGCCGCGTGGCGCCCTCGTGGTGCCGGGTGGTCACCCGCGTCGGAGTCGGCGTCAACGTCCGTGTCGTCAGCGGTGTCGGCATCGCCAGCGTCCTTCTCAGCCGGCTCGCGCGCCTCGCTCGCATCGGCCTCACTGTGCGACGGCAGGTGGTGCTCGACGAACTCGCCGACGACGCCCACCGAGTCGTCCTCGATCTCGCTGACACCCTGTGGCGAGAAGCGGTAGGTGTTGTTGCCGACCATCCAGATCATCCACAGACCGGCGACGGCCCAGGCCAGCACGACCCACAGCGGGCGTTCGAGGTCGACGCCCCCGAAGTAGGACAGGGAGCGCACCGCGTCGACTCCCGCGCCGTTGGGCAGGTACGGGCCGACCGTGCGCCAGGGCTCCGGCAGCACGTCGTAGGCGAAGGCGCCACCGGCCGAGGGGTTTCCGAGAATGACGAAGATGAGAATCGACAGGCCGATACCGATCGTGCCGAACAACGAGGTGAGCCCGTAGGTGAACGTGCTCACGGCGAAGACGAGTGCCGCCCCCATGAGCGCAATGGGCCAGAAGTCACCGCGCAACGCGTCGAGGCCGTACTGCGCGATAGCCGTGCCGACGACGCCCGACAGGAGGGCGTAACCCGCGAAGAGGAGGAGGCGCATGCGCGCGCCGAGAGCGGAACGCGCACGAGTGCCGACGGCCGTCGTCATCGCCGAGGGCAGGAGGTAGGCGCCCACGAGCCAGGAGAGCACGAGGTAGAACGAGGCCGTACCGCGAGCGTCGTCCGGCGCTGCCTTGACGAGATCGTGCGTCTTCAACCCGCGTTCGGCCTTGTCCGCGACGTTTCGGCCGACCGTCTGCGCGACCTGGGCGCGCGAGGCGCCCTGAGCGGAGGCGTAGTACAGATCGTCGCTGCCCTTCTTCTCTGTCTTCGACGGGTTGAACACGTAGACGCCGACGACCTTGTCCTCGCGCACCTGCTGAAGCGCCGCCTTCTCATCGGTGCTGATCGTGGCGCGCACCGGCTGACCCTCGACGGCGTTGAGCTTGTTCGCGATGTACCCCGCGTTGCCCTCGTGGTGGCTGACGACGAGGAACGGCGCGTTCTTCGCGTCAGGCTTGCCGAAGGCGCCCATGTAGGAAAGACCCATGAGCCCCTGCACGAGGATGCACATGAACGCCAGGATGATCATGCGCGGCACCATCGAGCGGACGAACTGCCTTTGGTCGTTGTGAGCGGACACCGACGCGGGTTGAGACATGAGAGCACTCCTCAAGAACGGGACACCTCACACTATGCCTGTTCCGGACGCTCCGAAATCTCAGCGTCGGCGGCCGACTCACGCGAACGTCACCAGGTTCGGGGAATGTTGCGCAGGTTCGAGCGTCCCATGGCGACGGCCTCGCCCGCACCGCCGTTGAGGACGATCTTGCTCATCGCCGTGGCGAAACCGAAGACCTGGTCGCTGGTGATCTTCGGCGGGATCGACAAAGCCCTCGGGTCGGTGACCACGTCGACGAGGCTCGGACCCTTGTGGGCGAACGCTTCGGCGTAGGCCGCCTCGAGGTCCTTCGGATCCTCCACGCGCACCGCGTGCCAGCCCATGGCCTCGGCGATGGCGGCGTAGTTCGTGCCGGGCACGTCGACACCGAAGTCAGGCAGCTTGTCGACGAGCATCTCGAGCTTGACCATGCCCAGCGTCGAGTTGTTGAACAGTACGACCGTGAGTGGAAGGTCGTACGCGTGCGCCGTCAGCATGTCGCCCATGAGCATCGACAGCCCCCCGTCACCGGACATGGAGACGACCTGCCGCTCGGGGTAGGCGAACTGAGCGCCGATCGCGTGGGGCAGCGCGTTGGCCATCGAACCGTGCAGCGCGGACGAGATGAGCCGTCCGCGACCCGACGGGTGGATGTAGCGCGCCGACCACACGTTGCACATGCCGGTGTCGGCCGTGACGATCGCGTCGTCGGCGAGCGTCCGGTCGAGCACCGACGCGGCGTACTCCGGGTGGATCGGCGTGTGCTTCTCCACCTTGCGCGTGTAGGCGCCGACGGCCTTGTCCATGAGCTTCTCGTGCTTCTTGAGCATGCGGTCGAGGAACTTCGAGTTCTTCTTCTCCTCGACGAGCGGCAGGACGGCGGCGAGCGTCGCCCTCACATCTCCGTGCACCGGCAGATCGACGGCCGTACGACGTCCGAGGTGTTCGGGGCGAGTGTCGACCTGCACGGTACGTGTGTCGGGCAGGAACTGGTCGTACGGGAAGTCGGTGCCGAGCATGATCATGAGGTCCGCGTCCTCGATGCCCTCGGCGACGGCTCCGTAGCCGAGCAGACCCGTCATACCCACGTCGAACGGGTTGTCGTACTGGATGAAGTCCTTGCCGCGCAGCGAGTGCCCGATCGGGGCCTTGATCTTCTCCGCGAGCGCCATGAGCTCGGCGTGCGCGCCCTCGCACCCGGCCCCACCGAAGATCGCCACGGTCTCAGCGCGGTTGATCTCGCTCGCGAGCCGACGCACGACGTCGTCGGTGGGCATGACGACGCCCTTCGTCGGGATGGCGACGGGGGTGACCTCGGCCGTGGCCTCCTCGTCGGCGATGTCACCGGGCAGCGTGACGACCGAGACGCCTCCGATCGACACAGCGTGCTGAATGGCGGCCTGCACGACCCGCGGGCTCTGCGTCGGTGTGCTGACGAGTTCGGAGTAGACGCTGCACTCGATGAAGAGGCGGTCCGGGTGGGTCTCCTGGAAGAAGCCCTGGCCGATCTGGGCGCTGGGAATGTGGCTGGCGATCGCCAGAACCGGCGCACCCGAGCGGTTGGCGTCGTAGAGGCCGTTGATGAGGTGGAGGTTCCCCGGGCCGCACGAGCCCGCGCACACGGCGAGTTCACCTGTCACCTGCGCGTCCGCGCTGGCGGCGAAGGCTGCGGCCTCCTCGTGACGCACGTGGATCCAGTCGATGCCGCCGCGAGCCGCACCGCCGGTGCGACGCACCGCATCGACGATCGGGTTGAGACTGTCGCCCACGATTCCGTAGATGCGGCGCACCCCTGCGGCCTGCAACTGCTCGACGATCTGCTCTGCCAGCTTCATCCGTACTCCTCGGCATCGACGGGCCGCACCCGCGCTTGGCGGGGCGTGGAAAAACCCTGAAAGCTCTGATCAGTCAAGTACCAGCCACCGCTAGCGTCAACCGCTCGCACATGTGACGCTCGCCGCCGGCGCGCGAAAGCGGCCCCAGCGCGTCCCGTGCTCCCGGCATACGGGGAACTCCCGCCCACGCGGGTGGGCGGGAAGCGCGCCGTCAGGCCTCGACGATGTCCTGACCAAGGTAGCGGCCCGGACGTGGCGCCGCAGGCAGGAGGTAGACCCCCGAGCCGATCGGTGTCGTCCAGGTGTTGAGCAGGTCGGCTTCGGCCAACCGTTGCTGGATGGGGACGAACTGTCTGACCACGTCGGCGCAGAACGCGACGAACACGAGCCCGCGATCACTCGTGCCGTCGTCACGCGCGACCTCGTAGCTGTACGGACGCCGCAGGATCCGCTCACCCGTCTTCTTCGGCATAGCCCGCGGCACGTGCGCCGCAGGGTTAATGACGGTGAGGCCGAGCTCGTCGGTCTTCTCGAGGTCGATCGGATCGGTGGTCTTCGTCCCCGTGAGCGGAGCGCCGTTCGTCAGGCGCCTGCCGATCGCGTTCTCCTGAGCCGTGCGGTCAAGCGACTGCCACACGTCGACGTTCATGCGGATGCGGCGGATGACCATGCCGGTCGTCCCCTCCATCCAGGACGCGCCGGGCTGGGCCGCGTTCCACACGCGGCCCGCCTCGGTGCCCGCGACGTTCGGCTGCTCCATGCCGTCGAGCTGACCGAAGAGGTTTCGCGTCACCCCGCCGTCGCTCGGGCGAGCTCCAGCGGCGAACCCCCGTTGCTGCCAACGCGGGGTTGCCGTGCCCTTGAGTGCGCTGACGAGCTGGCCGACGACGTGACTCACCGTGACCGGGTTGTCGGTGTCGACCTGGACGACGAGATCCGTTTGCTTCCACGGCTTCTCGAAGTCGTCGATCGTCATGGACGGAATGGGCTTCAGCCACGCGGGAGCCTCGGCCCGCATGCCGTCGAGGTCGAAGACGCGGGGGCCGACGCCGACGGCTATCGCCACGTCCCCGGCTCGTGGAGCCAGTTCGTGGGCAACGTCGGGCAGGGGTGACGCGCCCTTGACGAAGCGCGCCGCCGCGTCGTCGAGGACGACGAGGGCGCGACGCAGTTCGTCCTTCGTCGCGTCGTCCGGTAGGTCGAGCCCGACCCAGTGCGCGTGCGTGCCGGGCTTCGTCGTGACGCCGCTCTGACGCGGCGGCCCGGAGGCCACCGTCCAGGTGGCGCGTTGGGCCGATGTCGCCGCCGACGACGAGTTCGACGCCGACGACGAGCCGCGAGACTGCGCCTCGCAACCGGTGAGCGCCAGGGCGCCGAGGCCGGAGAGCGCGCCGGCGACAACGCCTCGTCGCGTGGGACGAACTGCCGGCGTTCCGTCGTCGCTCGTCACCGGGCAGGGGCCGGCGAAGAAGTTCTCCATGGGTTCCTCCGGACCGGGCGCGGGGCGTGAAGCCTCGCGCCCGGCCGTGTCGGGACGAGTGGGATCAGTGCGACGACGAGTGCGTCATGCCGGGCATTTCTGACGTGCCCGATGCACCGGACGACGGCGACGCGTCACCCGACCCGGCGTCGGAGTACTTCTCCTTGGCGCCGTCGTAGGCCCGCACGGGGAACGTCAGCTTCGTGCTCGAACCGTCCTTGAAGGTGACGGTGAGCTGCTGCTCGTCGCCGGCCGCGAGCGCCTTGCTCAGCTTCATGAACATGAGGTGGTTGCCACCAGGGGCGAGCTTCAAGGTGCCACCGGGCGCCAGCGTGAAGTTCGACGTCTGCTTCATCTCCATGCCGTTCGCGGTCTTCGTCGTGACGTGGAGTTGGACGGGCCCGGCGTCGCCGCTCGCGCCGGTGATGACGACGGGCTCGTTACCCGTGTTCTTCCAGGTGCCGAAAGCGGCGCTCATGCCGCTTTCGGCTGCCTTGGCCCAACCGTCTGAGGCTTTGAGGGAGGTCGCCATCGTCACCTTCGACGAAGTGGACGACGTGCTCTGGGGGCTCTTCGACGACGCAGTGTCGTCCTTCGAACAGGCTGCGGCCGTGAAGGCGAGCGGGGCGATGAGCGCGGTGGCGGCGACTCGGGGAACGGTGGGCAGGGTGGAGCGAATCATGGTGAGGTCTTTCGTTTCTCGTGCCGCGCGCAGGCGGCGGCGCCGCGATCACTCGGGGTGCGCAGGTAGCGCGTCCCGGTGAGGGCGCGTGGGGTGGGAATCAGTGCGAGAGAACGAAAACCGCAGGCGGCGCGCGGGAGGCGCGAGGGCTGCGCACAAACGTCGGACGAGGCACTCGGACGGCGTCGAAAGCCGTGTGGCGAACGACGAACTGGCCCCAGGCGGGGACGACGAGGTGCGGCAGGACGCCGCGCAGTGTCCACGCGAGTGCGCGTTCGCCGTACGCGAGACACAGCGAGAAGAGCACGGTGGCGACGATGTGAGCGGCCGCCATCTGCGGCCAGCCCTCGTCGGCCTCGACAAGTTGCGGTTGCACATGGTGCCCGGCCGGCATCGACATCGTCATGACGGCGTGCAGCAGAACCTGCGCGAGGCCCATGACGACGACGATCTGGGCGAAGCTCCAGCGGCGCCTGCTCAGCGTGAACATGATCGGCGTGCCGACGGCGGCGAGAAGGACGAGCAGCCCGACGGGCGCTTCGTGGGCGCCCCCGACGACGTGGGCGATGCCGGCGCTACAGGCCGTGAGGGCGGCAACGAGCAGGCTGCGCAGAAGGCGCACCGTCGTCGTCGGCCCGAGGCTCATACGTTCAGCCTATGGCACTGCCCTTTCGCGTTTGCGGGCGCGTGGCAGCCTTGGGCGAAGCCGAGCGCCCCGCCCGAGAGGAACCCCCTGCGCCCCATCGTCGTCACCGAATTCATCAGCCTCGACGGCGTCGTCGACTCCCCCGGCGGCGGTGCGTACGAGCACGCGGGCTGGACGTTCAAGGACATCGAGTTCGTCCCGGAGGCCTACGCCGTCAAAGGTCGCGAACAGGAGGAGGCCTCTGCGCTGCTCCTGGGCCGCGTGACGTTCGAGGAGTTCGCCCCCGTCTGGCCGACGATGGACGACTTCGCCACGTACAACGCCATGCCGAAGTACGTCGTCTCGCGGACGTTGGACGATGCGGCCGTCACCGACATCGACTGGGCCGACTGCCACGTGCTGCGTTCGCTTGACGAGGTCGCAAAGCTCAAGGAGGCCGACGGCGGCCCGATCCTCGTCCACGGTTCGGCGGCCCTCGTTCAGAGCCTGTTGGCTGCCGGGCTCGTCGACGGGTTCACGCTGCTCGAGTTCCCCGTCGTCCTCGGTTCGGGTAAACGGCTGTGGGCCGAAGGGATCGGTCGAACGGATCTACGCCTTCGCAACACCGAGACGTACTCCAACGGCATCCGGCTCGCGGAGTTCGACGTCGTGCAGTGAGGGCGCGCGCAGCTTAGGCCGACGAATTTCCGTCGTCTGACGTAGGCTCGACAAATTAAGAGACGGTCGTCCGACTCACGATTTCTCCGCCGAGTGGAACTCGCATAACTCGAACTTTGGGGACGTGAAAGTAGGAAACCAGACGGTTTCTCATTATTCTCAGTTCATGAAGACCCAGCTGGCCCAGCGACGCGCATCGACCACCCCGGTCGTGCGCGTAGAGGAGGCCCTGCGCAACGCAGGCGCCTCGGTGCTGGCCGCCACCAGAATCCTGGCCTCCCCGTGGATCCTCTTCGCCATCGCGTACCAGACGTACATCTACTTCACCACGGGCACGTGGTACTTCCTGGGCGCTCCCACCCCCATCGGCATGTTCAACCGCGTCGTCCTCATGGGGGTTCTTCTCGGAGCGACCCTTGGCGCCACGATGCTGTTCAGTGCCGCTCTTTTACGCAAGAAGCGCCCACGCAAATAAGCACCCTTATGGGTGTAGGTGACTATTACGTCAACCGCGTAACGTCATGCTGATATCCTTTTCTCAGAAAGGTTTCAGCCATGATCACCCTCGGGCTCATCCTGCTCATCATCGGCCTCATCGCGAAGATGTCGATCCTGTGGACCATCGGCCTCGTCCTCATCGTCGTGGGCCTCATCCTCAACCTCGTGCCGATCGGTGGAACGCGTCGACGCGTCTTCTGATCCACACCGTCAGCTGCCTCGGATGAGGGGGAACCATCCGGCGCGAACCGAGCACACGTCACCTGAATTTCGCGGAGCGCCCCGGTGATTCGGGAAAGGTCAGGTTGTGCGCGATATTTCACGCACAACCTGCACGTTGGCGATCAGTCAGGGATGACGCTCGCCCTCACCGGCGAGGATGCTCGCGTAGCCCTCGCGGAAGGTCGGGTAGGTGAGGGTGAAGCCCGTTCCACGCAGGCGCGCGTTGCTCAGCCGCCGGGTGGCCGAGGGGCGCGCCGCGCCCTCGTGCTCCGTGAACGGCTCGGTGTCGACGCCGAGTTCGCGGGCGAGAAACGTCGCAACCTCGCGCGCCGGAGCAGGTGCGTCGTCGGTGAGCAGGTACAGCTCGTCGGCTTCGGCGCTCACCGTGAGCAGGTGGACGACGGCCGCCGCGGCGTCGTCGCGGTGGATGCGGTTCGTCATGCGGTCGGGGTCGGCGAGGTTGCCGGCACGCACCTGGTCGATGAACCACTCGCGTCCCGGTCCGTAGAGACCGCTGGGGCGCACGACGATGCCCCGCGTTCCCACCGGCAGGCCCGCGAGGAAGTTCTGCTCGGCCTCGGCGAGCACGCGGCCCGTGGGGGTGTCCGCCGCTTCGGACGAGGTTTCGTCGACCCACGCGTCGCCGTTCTGCGCATGCCCCATCGCGCCGGTCGACGAGACGAACAGGGCCCGCTCCGGCGCCCAGCCGCGTGCTGCGACGTCACGCAGAACGGCGTCGACACCGTCGAGGAAGGTGGCACGGTACCGCTCTTCACTTCGGCCGCCCGCGGTGAGGCAGATGACGAGGAGGCGTGGACCGTCACCAGCACCGTCGAAGGCGGGCAGATCAGGCAGTCTGTCCGAAACGTCGCCCGCCACACCGACGAGCGGAGCGGGCACGAGTGCTGCCCGTCGTCGGACGGCGACGACGCAGCGCCCGGCCGCAGCGAGACGAAGGCCGATCTCGGTGCCGAGGTCGCCGGCGCCGATGAGGAGCGTGTCAGCAGTCATGCCACCAGTCTCCCCGCCGGCGACCGGCGCGTCGAAGAACCCTCGATCAGGAGGCGACTCGGACGAGCTTCGTGTTGGCGAATTCGGTGAATCCCCATCGTCCGAGCTCGCGCCCGTACCCGGAGCGGCGCACGCCGCCGAAGGGCAGACCGGCCTTTGTCGTGCCGTGTTCGTTGACGTAGGTCATGCCGACCTCGAGGCGCCGAGCGATCTCTTCAGCCTTCTCGACATCCTTGGCCCAGACGGAGCCGGACAGGCCGAACGACGAGTCGTTGGCCACGCGCACGGCTTCGTCGACTGAGCTGTACGGGAAGATCATCGCGACCGGGCCGAAGATCTCCTCGGCGTACGCGTCCATCTCGCTCGTGACGCCGGTGATCACGGTCGGCGCCATCCATGCGCCGTCCTTGTCGAGCGCATCACCGCCGGCACGCAGCGTCGCGCCCTCGGAGACGGCCTTGCGCACCTGCTCGACGACGCCGTCACGCGCCTCGATCGACGACAGCGGACCCATCTCGGTGGCTTCGTCGAGCGGGTCGCCGACCTTGAGCTCCCCGACCGTCGTGACGACGACGTCGGTGAACTCGGCGAACATGGCCTGCGGCACGAAGATTCGCTTCGGCGAGTTGCACGCCTGCCCGGCGTTGCTCATCCGCGCCTTGGCGACCGCCTCGGCCGTCGCTGCGACATCCACGTCGTCGAGGACGATGAGCGGGTCCGACCCGCCGAGTTCGAGCACGCTCTTCTTGAGGTTCTTCGCCGCCGTTTCCGCGACGGCGATTCCGGCGCCCTCGCTCCCGGTGAGGGAGACGCCGCGCACCCGCGAGTCCTCGATGATGCTCGTCACCTGGTCGTTGCTGACGAAGAGGTTGATGTACGCGTCCTCGGGTACCCCGGCAGCGTGGAGGATCTCCTCGATGAGCACAGCGGACGAGCCGCAGATCGACGCGTGCTTGAGCAGAATCGTGTTGCCCAGCATGAGGTTCGGCGCCGCGAAGCGGGCCACCTGGTAGTGCGGGAAGTTCCAGGGCATGACGCCCATGAGCACACCGATCGGGTCGGTCACGACGACGGACGACGCCTCGTCACCGATGTCGAGCTTCTCCTCCTCAAGCAGGGCGGGGCCGTGCTCGCCGTACCAACGGAAGATCGAGCCGGCCAGCTCGACCTCGCCCTTGGCTTCTGTGAGGGGCTTGCCCATCTCCGTCGCGATGGTGCGCGCCAGTTCGTCAGCTCGCTCGTCGTAGGCATCGGCGACGCGCTTCATGGCGTCGGCGCGCGTCTGAGCCGATTCACGACGCCAAGTGTCGAAAGCTGCGTGGGCACGTTCGACGGCTGCGCGCACGTCGGCGTCGGAGGTGGAGTCGAACTCCTTCTCGACGACGCCGGTGGCGGGGTTCTCGATGCGGTAGGTCATGGATCTCCCTTCGTGCTTCGTGAAGTGATCTCACTTCTCACGAGGGGGAACAGTGGGTCGTCGAGAATCATTCAATTCAAATGAGATTCAACCCGCAGGGGTGTGTGGTTCCACGTGAAACATCCCTGGGGCACACGACGGGATCAGGTGCCTACTTCGTGCCGAGCCGCCGCCACAGGAGATCGCGGGTGGGCGACAGGGCAACCCGCATTCCCCACCCGGCCGCCGTGCGGGCGACCTGGGTGACGGGCAGTCGGCGCACCTGCCACGATGCGAGCGACCGATTGGTGTTCAGGGTGCGCGCCAGGCAGGCCGCATCGAGGACGGCGTCACTCGCACCGCGTCCCAGGTTCGGCAGAGCGGCGTGGGCGGCGTCGCCGATGACGACGTACCGCCCGGAGACGTAGCGATGCATCGGCGGCGTGACCCACAGGCGGGTCGCGAGTGTGTCATCGCCCGCGGCGTCGAGCACCTCCCGCAGATGCGGGGCAGCCGCGGCGAAGCGCTCGCGCGCCTCGGCGACCACGGTCGTCACGTCGAGCGGCTCCGGGCCGAGGTCGCTCACGTGTCCGGTGAACCAGTAGAGCGCATCCCCGACCGGCGCGAGCCCGAACAGCGTTCCGGCGCCCCAGTACTCACCGACCAGTGGCCGCAACCTGCCGGCCGCAGCGCCGGCGGGCACGATGCCACGCAACGTGACGTAGGGCGTCTCACGACGCTCGGCCGCGCCGGGCTGGACGAGGCCCCGCACCCGCGAGCGCACGCCGTCAGCGCCGACGACGAGGTCGGCGTCGAGGGTGCTCGGATCGGTGACCTCGGCCATCACGCGACGAACGCTTCCGGGCACAGCCGCAGCGAGCGCCTCCATGAGGGCCGGGCGCATCACCATGGCGAGATCCGGGCCGCGGACCGTCGCGACGCGGGCGCCGTCGAGGCGGTAGAGGCCGCCGTGGTCGGCCTTCGTCGGCGCGGGAAGTGCGACACCGAGGCGCGTGAGCGTGCGGCGAGCGCCGGGCCACAGGCCGAGCGCGGCACCCGTCGTCCGCTCGGGTTGGGCCTCGACGAGAGTGATGTCGAAGCGCGACGGGTCGAGCGCCGCAGCCAACGTCAGGCCCGCGATTCCGCCGCCGACGACGGCGACATGGGTCAGTCCGGAGGGCGCGTCACTCATGCGCCATACGGTAGCGGGACGAGTGAGGGGCTCGCCCTCAACGCAGCTGAGCCGTCACCTGGCGCACCGACGGCGCGCCGGCACCCTGGTTGTAGGGCAGCTTCGACAACAGGTTGCCCATGGCGCAGGTGTTCGACAGGGCCGCGAAGACGAGACCCCCGCCGACCGCGCCCGAGAGCCATTTCGCCTTCGGCACGAGCGTGCTCGCCAGCACACCCGTGGCGACGAGGGAACCCGCCACGAGGCGCACCTGCCGCTCGAGATCCCAGCGTGCCTCGCCGTACTCGACGTCCTGGCCGGCGTCACGCCACGCCTCGAAGCCACCCTCGAGCACCGACGTGCGGGTGACACCGACACCGGCGAGTGCTCGCTGAGCGCGCTCGGCGCGCGGCCCGGCGCGGCAAATGAGCACGGCGTCCCTGTCGATACGACCACCGATGACGGCGGCGTTCGCGTCGAGCAGATCGACCGGCACGTTGATCGAGCCGGGGATGTGGGCGGTGCCGTACTCGGCAGGCGTTCGCACGTCGAGCAGGAGCAGGTCGTCCGAGTTCGCCGAGGCGAGGCCGGCGGCGTCGATACGGGGCGTGATGGTCATGGGGGTTCTCCTTCGAGAGGTTGATCAGAACAGGTGAGGAATGCTGCGCCACGCCGTGTAGAACGAGACGAGCAGAAGTAAGGACGCGAACCCGAGTTGCAGGGTACGTTTCGGGATCTTCGTCATGAGTCGGCCACCGACGAGCGCACCCGCGACGGCCATGGCGAGGAAGGGCGTCACGATCGACCAATCGATGACGCTCCCACCGGAGGAGTGGAAGAGAAACGAACTGACGCTGTTGATCGTGACGACGAGCAGCGACGTACCGACGGCAAACGGCATGCCGTAGCCGAGAACCAGAGTCAGAGCCGGGACGATGGTGAATCCACCACCGACGCCGAAGAAGCCGGTGAGCAACCCTACCCCGGTCGCCGTCACGACGAGCTTCATGATTCCGCCGACGTCACACCTGCCCTCGTCGTGGAAGTGAAGCACGTCGCGAGGCCGGTCCTCGACGTCTGCGGAACCCACGAGCGCCTTGCGGATCATGAGTGCCGCGACGACGACGAGCAAGCCGGCGAACATCGCGAGCAGGAGGTTGCCGTCCACCCCGGCCGCTGCGCGGGTGCCGAGGTAGGCGCCGCCGACGCCCAGCACACCGATCGTCACGCCCTGGCCCCACTGCACGGCGCCGCGACGATGGTGCGGCACGAGACCGACGAGGGAGCTCACACCGACGATGACGAGCGACGCCGTCGTCGCCTCGTGCGGATCCTTGCCCACCGCGTACACGAGCACCGGGACGGTGAGGACGGCGCCACCTCCGCCGAGGCCACCGATGAGAAGCCCGACGACCACCCCAGCGACAAGAGCGATGAGCACGAGGATCAGCCTGCCACCAGGCTCAGGCCCGTCTCGGCTGCATTCGCGAAGCTGTCATCGACGGCGACCACGTGGTGGCCCGCAGCTGCGAGGAGGGAGGACGCGATCGAGGCGCGGTAGCCACCTGCGCAGTGCACCCACAGTTCGCCGGAAGGAATCTCGTCGAGGCGCTCGAGCACGTCGTGAAGCGGCACGTTGACGGCGCCGTCGATGTGGGACGGGCCGAACTCGTCGGCGCGTCGCACGTCGAGGACGGTCACTTCGCGGTGGTGACGCACCTGAGCGAGGTCGGCGAACGTGGCGCGCTCGAACGACTGGAGCGCCTCGTCGGTCCACTTCTGCGGAGCGCCCGTGGCCTGCCCCCGGAGGCGCTCGATGCCGATGCGCACGAGTTCGCGCTGCGCTTCGGCGACCTGCTCGGGGCTGTCCCCGAGCAGTGTGAGCGAGGCGCCCCAGGGCATGATCCAGCCGAGGTACGTGGCGAACTGGCCGTCGACGCCGAAGTTGACCGTGCGGCCGACGTGCCCCTTGGCGTACGCCTCGCGATTGCGCAGGTCGACGACCCACTCCCCGGCTTCGAGGGAGGCACGGATCTCATCCTTGTCGACGGTGGCGGGCAGGGTGAGATCAGGGGCGTCCTGCGGAGCGTCGGCGTTCGCCGGCCCCATGTGCGCGTAGTACGCGGGCCACTCGGACAGGCCGGCGAGGATCTCCTCGACCCACTCGTCCTCGCTCTTCGTCAGGGCCGGGTTGGTGCGCTTCTCGGTGCCGATGGTCGAGGAATCGGCGTCGGACTGCGTCGCGGAACAGAAGCTGCCGAAACCGTGTGTCGGAAGCACCTGCGCCTCGTCGGGCAGTTCGGAGGCGAGGCGCTGGACGGAGTCGTACTGGTGGTGGACGAGTGCGTCGGTGTTCTCCTCGCCGAGCAGGTCGGGGCGCCCGGTCGAGCCGAACGTCAGCGATCCGCCGGAGAAGACGCCGATCGTGCCCTCGTCGCCGGCGAGGGCGTACGACAGGTGGGTGAAGGTGTGGCCTGGTGTCGCGAGGACGGTGACGCTCATGCTGCCGACGGTGACGACATCACAGTCACGCACACCGACGCGCTCGAACGAGACCTCGTCGTCCGCGTTGACGTGGTACGTAGCGCCTGTCTCGTTCGCGAGCGCCCGGCCCCCGGTGACGTAGTCGTTGTGGACGTGCGTCTCGAAGACATGCGTGATGCGCACCCCTTCGCGCTCCGCCACCGCGAGGACGCGGTCGACGTCGCGTTGCGGGTCGACGACGAGGGCGACCTCGCCGTCGTGGGCCAAGTAGGAGCGGTCGCCGAGTGACGGCGTGTCGATCGGGACGATGGCAACCATCGTGCCCTCCTTCCGCGCGACCACCGGGCCGCGTCTCGCTTCGATTTATACCCCCTGGGGTATCTGGCTCCATTAGATCACATATACCCCCACCCGTATCAAGCGGGGTGCCTTCGCCCGCATTTCCGCGGATTCCGCTACGGATGATCCGGGGAGCGCCCGACGTTGACGGGAGCGACATTCGATACCCCACCCCGTATGCTGGGACTCTGCGTCGCCGGGGCGGCACCGTCTCCCTCGGGCACCACCGAGGCCCCGCGACCACCGAACCGAAAGGCTTGCCATGCAGCTCTCACCCGATGACATGACGCCCGTGCTCAACCGCCTCAAGCGGGCTCAGGGTCAGCTCGGCGGTGTCATCCGACTCATCGAGAGTGGCGCCGAGTGCCAGGACGTCGTCACGCAACTCGCCGCGACGAGTCGCGCCCTCGACAGGGCCGGCTTCGCCATCCTCTCCTCGGGGCTGCAGCAGTGCCTCGCCGAGGAGGGTTCCGTCAGCGAGGAGAACGCCAAGACGCTCGAGAAACTCTTCCTCACGCTCTCCTGATCCACACGCCTGCGACTGTTCGCGGCGGCGCACAGGGCGCTACGGTCGAAGGGCAATCCGATGAGAGGTGGGGACTCATGGCCGACAAGAGCGGCTCCTACAAGCGCGACACCAACTACATCCAGACCCGCATCACCCGCGACGGCGAGGACGGCTACCCGGTGGAGGCGCACCGCTACCGCCTCGCCGCGGCACGTGCGTGCCCGTGGGCGAACCGTGCGCTCATCGCGCGCCGCCTCTACGGCCTCGACGACGTCATCTCCGTCGCCATGGCCGGCCCGACCCACGACGAACGCAGCTGGACCTTCGATCTCGACCCGGGCGGCGTCGACCCCGTGCTCGGCATCCACTTCCTGCGCGACGCCTACAACAAGCGCTTCCCGAACTACGAGCGCGGCATCACAGTGCCCGCCATCGTCGACGAGCGCACCGGCGAGGTCGTGACGAACGACTTCAACCAGATGACGCTCGACTTCGGCACTGAGTGGAAGGAATTCCACCGCGCGGGCGCACCCGATCTTTACCCCGAGGCACAGCGCGAGGAGATGGACGAGCTCATGGAGTTCGTCTTCCACACCGTCAACAACGGCGTCTACAAGTGCGGCTTCGCGACATCGCAGGAGGCGTACGACAAGGCCTACGACGAACTCTGGTCAGCGCTCGACCAACTCGAGAAGCGGCTCGAGTTGCGTCGCTACCTCATGGGCCCGAGCATCAGCGAGGCCGACGTTCGCCTCTACCCGACGCTCGTGCGCTTCGACGCCGTCTACCACGGCCACTTCAAGTGCAACCGGCAGAAGCTCGACGAGCTGCCGAACCTGTGGGGTTACGCCCGAGAGCTGTTCCAGACGCCGGGGTTCGGAGACACGAACGACTTCGTGCAGATCAAGGAGCACTACTACATCGTCCACACCGACGTGAACCCGACGGGTATCGTCCCGAAGGGTCCGGCGTTGGATGGCTGGCTCACCCCGCACGGACGCGACCACCTCGAGGCCAACACGTGGGGCGACGGCGGCACGCCTCCCCCGCCGCCGCTCAAGGCCGAGGTCGTCGACCCAGCGAACACGCCCCTGCACGTCGAAGGCCGCTGAAGCGCGGCGAACGCTGGGTTCTGTAGACGTTCGGCGTCGCATGTGACGCCGAACGTCTACAGAATCGGTCCACCCACCCGGCAAACCTGTCCCCAACCCGCCGTGGCACGTCCGTGCCAAACGAGATTTCTGGCACTTTCGCGCCGATAGTCTGCCGATGCGTCATCCGGCGCATCGACGACCCGCGCTAGCCGCCTCCCCCGGCGCAGCCCGGCAGGAGGGAAGCACGCCAGTGAGTACCGCGAGCGCCGCTACGCAGAACGAGGGCACCGCCGCCCGACGCACCCCCGACGTGGACGACCTCCACGACGTGCCCACGACCCTCGAGGGCGGGCCGGCCCCGCGCAACCTCGGCCTGCTCGACCAGCTCGGCATGTGGGGCAACCTCGGCATGAGCCTGCTCGCGTTCGCGGGCGCCATCGTCGTCCTGCAGCCCCTGGGCGAGCCCGGCATGGGGATGGGGCAGGCCGTGCTCGCGCTCGTCGTCGGCACCCTCGTCGGCACGGCCGGCGTCTCCGCGATGGCCCTCGCGTCGTCGCAGCAGGGTCAGCCCGCCATGGTCATGCTGCGCGGCCTGTTCGGCGGCCGCCTGTCGTACGTGCCGACGGTGTTCAACATGATCCAGCTCCTCGGCTGGGGCACGTTCGAGATCGTCACGACGACGATGGCCGCCCGCACCCTGTGGCCCGAGCTGCCGCGCTGGCCGATCGTCGTCGTCATCGGCGCCGTGACGACGCTGCTCGCGCTCTACCCGCTGCGTTGGGTCAAGGTGCTGCGCAAGTACGTGACGGTGGCGGTCATCGTCACGCTCATCTATCTCGCCTCGCAGCTGCTCACCCGCGACGTGCCGGCCCACGCCGGGCACGGTTGGGGCGGCTGGATGGTGGCCGTCGACGCGATCATCGCGCTGTCCGTCTCGTGGGTGCCGGTCGCCGGCGACTACGCGCGCCACTCCACGTCCCACCGCGCCGCGGTGCTCGGCAGCTACCTCGGCTACTGCGTCACCCAGATCGCGGTCTACTCGATCGGCATCATCACCCTGCTGCTGGCCGGCGGCAACGGCGACGCCGTGTTCTCGATCTTCCTCGGCGTCGCGGGCGGCTCGCTGTGCTTCCTCGTGCTGACGCTGCGCGAGATCGACCAGTGCTTCGTCGACGTCTACTCGACGACGGTGTCCCTGCAGAACATCGCGCCGCGCCTCGACCGTCGCCTCATCTCGATCGCGCTCGGCGTCACCTCGACGGTGCTCGCCCTCGCCGTCGACATCTACGGCTTCGCGCACTTCCTCGCCCTCATCGGCTCGGTGTTCGTGCCGCTGCTCGGCGTCTTCCTCGTCGACTACTACCTGTTCGGCGGGCGTCACCGCTGGAACACCACCGTCGACGCACCCTCGCGTCCGCTCATGCTCGTCGCCTGGGCAGCCGGGTTCGTCGCCTACGAGCTCGTCGCGCCCGGCACGCTCGGCGCGTGGTCGGACATGTGGCGTTCCATCGGCGAGGCCATCGGCCTCAGCGCACCGACGTGGCTGAGCGCCTCCCTCGTCGCGTTCGGCGTGGCGGCACTCGCCACGATCGTCGTCGAGATCAGCGGCGGCGGCGCGGCGGGTGCGCGCTCGCGATCGACACGCGGTTGAACGCGTTGATGAGCACGATGGCCCACTCGAGGGCCGCGAGCGCCTCCGTCGACATGACGTCCGACGCGTCAGCGATGGCCGCGCGCAGATCGAGTTCGCGCGGGTTGGTGAGGGCCTCGGCCAGCTCCAACGCCGCGCGCTCGACGTCGGTGTAGAGGTCGGCGTCACGCCACGCGGGCAGCAGGTCGATCTTGAGCGGGTCGACGCCGGCGTCGCGGGCGGCGGGCACGTGGACGCTCAGGCACGTCACGCAGCCGTTGATCTGCGAGACGCGCGTGTTGACGAGCTCGATGAGCCCGACGTCGAGGCCGGCCTCCTTCGACGCGGCGCGCGAGCTCTTCGCGGCCTCGATCATCGCCGCGTGCGTGAGGGGCTGAACCTTGTCGATGTAGGGGCGCTCCGGGTCGCCACCGCTCATGTCGGACTCCTTCTCACCGCACCGCACCGTGGGCGGCCCGGCCGAATCGTTCGGGGGACGGGCCCAACCTAACGGCCATCGGCCCCGAGACGCCGACCGACGTTGCCGGGGCGCCGACGGCGTCATACGTTTCAGATGCACGCTCGTGTCCGCGACGCGCCCCGAGCGGGGTGCGGGAAGGGGTAGGCGCCGCGAGTCGTTGCACCGAACGTGCCCGCCGCGCCGTCCGCCAGGACGACGCACCGCGAGGAGAAACGAAGGTTCACATGAACGACGTCCAGGTACTCGAGGCCCGTCAGGTTCCCCTCGGCGGCATGCGATCGCTCGAGGTGCGCCGCACCCTTCCGCACAAGGATCGCTCCTTCGTCGGCGCGTGGTGCTTCGTCGACCACTACGGCCCCGAGCCCGTGCGCGACCTCGAACGCGACGGCATGGACGTGCCGCCGCACCCGCACACCGGCCTGCAGACGGTCTCGTGGCTGTTCGACGGCGAGATCGAGCACCGCGACACCGGCGGCGTGCACGGCATGGTGCGCCCCGGCGAGATGAACCTCATGACGAGCGGTCACGGCATCGCCCACTCGGAGGTCTCGACGCCGGAGACCGACACACTGCACGGCGTCCAGCTGTGGGTTGCGCTGCCGGACGCCGACCGCGAGACGGCACGCGCGTTCGAGCACCACGCCCCAGACGACGTCGACCTCACCGGTGACGACGGTGGCTTCGCCGGCGTCGCGCTCGTCTTCCTCGGTGAGCTGCCCGGCGTCGATCGCTCGCCCATGACGACGTACACGCCGTTGCTCGGCGCAGAGCTGCGCCTCGAGGCGGGCACCGAACTCACCCTCGACGTCGACTCGTCGTTCGAGCACGCCGTCCTCGTCGACTCCGGCGACGTGACGTTCGAGGGGACGCAGCTCAAGCGCGGCGACCTCGCGTGCCTCGACCCGGGCCGCTCGCAGCTGCACTTCTCGATCGGCCAGTTCCCCGCCCGTCTCGTTCTGCTCGGCGGCGAGCCGTTCGAGGAGGAGATCGTCATGTGGTGGAACTTCGTCGGCCGCAGCCACGAGGAGATTGTCGAAGCCCGTGAACAGTACGAGGCCGGGGACCCGCGCTTCGGCCACGTCGAGGGCTACACCGGCAAGACCGACCGCATTCCGGCACCGCCCATCCCGCCTGTCCACCTGCGCCCGCGCAACCGTCGCGGCCGTATCGGCGGCTGACCCCGCCTCCGATCCGACCGTCCCGACGCACCCAGATCCCCCGAGGAGATCGCCATGTCCGACCTGACCATGAAGCACAACACCGAAGCCAACCGCTACGAGGCGTGGGACGGTGACGCGCTGGCCGGTTTCGCCGAGTACCAGCTCACCGACGAGCTCGCCGTGTTCACCCACACCGAGGTCGACCCGGCTTACGAGGGCAAGGGCGTCGGCTCGCAGATCGCCCGTTTCGCGCTCGACGACGTGCGTGACGAGGGCACCCGCAAGGTGCTGCCGCTGTGCCCGTTCATCAAGGGCTGGATCGGTCGTCACCGCGAATACGTCGAGCTCGTCTACGGCGCCCCCGCCACCACCGCGAAGGACTGACCCGGATGACTGACACTGACGAACTCAACGCCGACGTCGTCGTCATCGGCGGCGGGCCGGTGGGCGAGAACGTCGCCCAGTACGCCGTCGAGGGTGGCCTGAGCGCCGCGCTCGTCGAGGGCGAACTGCTCGGCGGCGAGTGCTCGTACTACGCGTGCATGCCGAGCAAGGCGCTCCTGCGCCCCATCGACGTGGCCCACACGACGGCGCACCTGCCCGGCGTCGAAGACGCTGCCGTCCAGCCGAAGGAGCTCCTCGCCCGCCGCGACACGTGGGTGTCGCACTACGACGACTCCGGCCAGGTGAAGTGGGCCGACGGCGCCGACATCACGCTCGTGCGCGGCCACGGCCGCATCGTCGGGGAGAGGCGCGTCGAGGTCAGCGGCCCCGACGGCACGCGCACCGTCACGGCCGAGCGCGCTGTCGTGCTCGCGACCGGCTCGGTGCCGGTCGTTCCGCCCGTCTTCGACGGCGTGAGCCCCTGGGGTTCGCGTGACGCGACGGGCGTCGTCGAGGTGCCCGAGCGGCTCCTCGTCGTCGGTGGCGGCGTCATCGCCGTCGAAGCGGCCACGTGGATGGCGGCCCTCGGTTCGCAGGTGCGCATGCTCGTGCGCGGCCCGGCACTGCTCGAGAAGAACGAACCGTTCGCGGGCGACATCGTGCGCTCCGCCCTCGAGAAGGCGGGCATCGCCGTCGTCCTCGGCGCCGACGTCACGTCCGCCGTTCGTGAGCACGCGGACGACACGGGCCTGGGGCGCGTCCACGGCGGCGAGGTGACGGTGACGACGTCCGCGTCGGGCACGTTCACCGCTGACGAGGTTCTCGTCGCGACCGGACGCCGCCCCAACCTCGCCGACGTCGGCCTCGACGCGCTCGGTCTGTCCGCCGACGACGTGCGAAGCGGCACCTTGCCCGAGTGGCTGCACGCCGTCGGCGACGCCGGCCCCGGCGCCCCGCTCACCCACATGGGCAAGTACGAGGCGCGCGTGCTCGGCTCGAAGCTCGCGGGTGCCGACGAGGCTCCCGCTCCCGCCAACGTGCCGGTGCCGCAGGTGGTCTTCACCGACCCACAGGTCGCCTCCGTCGGCCAGAGCGAGGCCGAGGCGCGCTCCGCGCTGGGCGACGACGCCGTCGTCACCTCCGAGGTGGGCTTCGGCACCGCCGCCGGAACGTCGCTGCTGCGTGACGATGCCGACGGGCGCGCGAAGATCGTCGTCGACCGCCGTCGCGGCGTCGTCATGGGCGCCACGTTCGTCGGCCCGGACGCGGCTGAACTGCTCCACGCCGCGACGATCGCCATCGTCGGCGAGGTGCCTGTCAGCGTGCTGCGTCACGCCGTGCCGAGCTACCCGACGGCGTCGGAGCTGTGGTTGCGCATGCTCGAACAGCTCCCGCGCGACCTGCGCTGACGCGGGTTCGATCCGGCCGCCCACAACGAACGGCGGGCCACCCCTCGTGAGGGTGGCCCGCCGTTCGCGTGCCGCAGCGTCAGTCGGCCTCGGGAGGACGCGACGTCGGGGCGCCGCGTCCGCCGCCGCGCGGTGACGTCGTCCGCGAGATGCGGTAGTCGATGCGCGGCTCGACGTGGCGGCCGAAGTGCTCGTTGAAGCTCTCCTGGAACTCCTGTTGCAGCGCTCGGATGCGCTCAGCCGTCTCGTCACGACGGCGCAGCGCCAAATCCGCACGCAGCGCTCGCAGCGTGGCGAAGCACATGAGGATGAGCACCGCGCTGAACGGCAGCGCCGTGGCGATCGCCGCGGACTGCAGCCCGCTCAGACCGCCCGCGAGGAGCAGACCGATGGCGAGCGCACCCTCGAGCACAGCCCACAGCACACGCGACCAGGTCGGCGGGTTGGGGTGACCGCCGGAGGCCAGCATGTCGACGACGAGCGAACCCGAGTCGGAGGAGGTGATGAAGAAGACCGCCACCAGTGCGATGGCGAGGATCGACAGCACCGAACCGAGCGGCAGGTCCTTGAGCACGGTGAACAGCACCGTCGAGGCGTCCACGCCCTCCTTCGGGTCGACGAGACCGCCCTTGCCGAAGAGCTCACGGTCGAGGCCCGTGCCACCGAGCACGGAGAACCACAGGAACCCGACGATCGTCGGCACGAACAGCGTGCCCGCGATGAACTCGCGGATCGTGCGACCGCGCGAGATGCGCGCGATGAAGACACCGACGAAGGGTGCCCACGAGATCCACCAGCCCCAGTAGAAGATCGTCCAGCTCGCGTTCCAGGTGGCGCCCTTCTCACCCGTGTAAGCACCGACGTCGAACGTCATGTTCAGCACGTTGGCGAGGTAGACGCCGAGCGACTCGACGAAGTTCTGGAAGAGGAACAGCGTCGGGCCGAGCAGCAGGATGGAGATGAGCAGCAGGCCCGCGAAGCTCAGGTTGATGTTCGACAGGTACTTGATGCCCTTGCCGAGACCCGAGACGCACGAGAGCGTCGACAGGAACGTGATGACGACGATGAGCGTCACGAGCACGGCGTTGTCGGTGTTGTCGACGATGCCGATCGACTTCATGCCCGACGCGATCTGCTGCACGCCGAGACCGAGCGACGTGGCGACACCGAAGACGGTGCCGAAGATGGCGAGGACGTCGACGAGGTCGCCGAGCCAGCCCTTGACCCGATCGCCGAAGAGGGGCTCGAGGGCCCAGCGGATCGAGATCGGACGACCACGGCGGTGGATGGCGTACGCGAGCGCGAGACCGATGACGGCGTAGACCGCCCACGGGTGCAGACCCCAGTGGAGGAAGGTCTGCGCCATGGCGAGTTGCGCCTTCTCCGTCTCGCTGCCCTCCCAGCCGGGCTTCGGGTCACTCGTCGCGTAGGTGAGCGGTTCGCCGACGCCGTAGAAGACGAGGCCGATGCCCATGCCGGCGGCGAAGAGCATCGCAAACCACGACAGGAGCCCGAACTCAGGGTCTTCCCCGTCGCGGCCGAGACGGATGGTGCCGTACTTGCTGAAGCCCACGAACGCCGTGAAGGCGATGAAGAAGCCGATCGCAAGCATGTAGTACCAACCGAAGTTGGTGACGATCCACGACTGCATGTCGACGAGGACGTCACTCGTCGATTCCGGGGCGGCGATGCCGACCACG
The DNA here is from genome assembly GCF_019895135.1 of Dermacoccus sp. Tok2021. Lineage (NCBI taxonomy): Bacteria > Bacillati > Actinomycetota > Actinomycetes > Micrococcales > Dermacoccaceae > Dermacoccus > Dermacoccus sp. Tok2021. Next base: position 28,134 of record NZ_JAGTHU010000005.1, on the reverse strand, counting down.
GCGACCGCGAGGATGACGATGAGCGCCGGCCAGAAGACCCGCGGGGAAACCATTCCCTTGCCGAGGCGAACTCCCTGGAGCTTCAGCTTCTCGGTGATGGTCTCGTCGTCGTCCTCCTCCGCGATCTGCAGGTGCGGGGCGATCGGCTTGGCCGAGTCGCGCACCTCGACGTCGAGTTCAGGGAAGGAACTCTGCAGGGTGGACGAGTAAGTGGACGCGTGTTCGTCGAACGCGGACGCGCCCTGTGATGCTTCGCTCTCTGGCGGAGCGTCGGATGAGTTCGCCATGTGACCTCCTTGTCGTCAACAGGTCACGGCAGCCCCCACAGCGGGCCCGTAGGCAAGGCGAAGAAAGCGCTGCCGCAACGGATTCGCCTTTCCACCTTGTCACCGATGTGCGGTTCACCCAAGACGGAAGGGGTGGGGTTCCTCACCCCTCAAGGCTCTGAGGTGCTTCAGAGAGCGCTCGAAAACCGCTCAACGACGCGACTTCATGGACGGGTGCTTGGTCACGGCGTCGTCCTCGACGAGTTCGGCGTAACGGGGCGAGTCGACGGCCACGAGCGCGACGCGGCTGTCGGCGTCGAAGTGGAAACCCCACCCGTACGTCTTCGCCAGCGGTGACGTGCGCAGGCACGGTTGACCGTTGGAGAAGAAGGCCTCGCGTGCGGCGTGACGCTCGCCGTCCGGGACACCGCTGCGATCGGCGCTCACGGTGAACAGAACGTCGTCGCTCGTCAGTTCGTAGTCATGCCCATGGAGCAGCGCGAACTGACGCTCGGCCACGCTGCCCTTGCCGGTGGGCGGCGGCGAGCCCGCCACGGCGCGGGTGCCTGGCGCGACCGTGATGAGAGTGTCGGCGTAGTTGGTGGTGTGCCCGCCGTCCGGAGTCTTCATGAATCGAGCATGACACCCGCCACCGACAACGTGACTCCACGCGCCTCGGGTGCGGAGCCTGCCTTGGGCAGAGTTCGGTGCGGTTGGGTAGTCGCACACCCTGCCCAACCGCACCGAGATCGACCCAGCGCCCTGAGGCGCTCGGGCGCGGCGACGCGTCAGCCCAGGCGCTTCTTGAGCTCCTCGGCGAGGGGCTTGCTGGAGGCCGGGTTCTGGCCGGTGAGCAGGTCGCCGTCGACAACGACGTTGGGCTGCCACGCTTCACCGACGGAGAGTTCGGCGCCGTCCTCACGGAGGCGGTCTTCGAGCAGCCACTTGGCGTTGTCGGCGTTGCCTCCTGCACGCTCCTCCTCGTTGGAGAAGGCGGTGAGCTTGCGGCCCTTGACGACCGGGTCGCCGTTCTCGTCCCGCGCGGGCAGCAGCGCCGCCGGGCCGTGGCAGACGATGGCGACGGGCTTGCCCGCTGCGAGGGTGTCGGCGATGAGCTTGCCGGACGTGGCGTCGACCGCGAGGTCCTCCATCGGGCCGTGACCGCCGGGGTAGAAGACGGCGTCGTAGTCGTCGAGTGCGACGTCGGACAGGTTGAGCGGCTGCTTGAGCGCGTCGATGGCGTCGAGCTCGGGCCGCACGTCGTTGCCGTCGTTCATCTCGGGGGCGAGGCTCGCCTCGTCCGCGACGGGTGCGACGCCGCCGGGCGTCGCGAACTCGACGGTGTCACCGGCCTCGGTGAAGAGGCGGTACGGGGCGAGCAGCTCCTCGGCCCAGAATCCGGTGGGGTGCTGCGTGCCGTCCGCGAGCGTCCAGTTCGTGGCTGCGCTGACGACGAAGAGAATCTTCGACATGTCGAACTCCTTGTTCGGGGTCGTGGTTCGCAGGAGCCAACAGGGAACGAGCCGCACATGTTCCGCCGAACTAGTGGGCAGCTGATACATTTCGGTGCACGTGACGCACTCTGAACCCGCTCACAACGCATCAGGCGCGCCGAACTGCGTCAGCTGCGACGACCGGCCAACTCGACCCGACCGCCACCGTGGTTTGCTGGGCACCATGCACGACTACTTCTGGCGCTCCGACGCCCCTGCTCTCGTGCAGACCACCTCGTGGGCGGGCGGTGAGCCGCACCTCGTCGTCCTGACCGACCACGGCGAACGGCTCCGCGCGCCGATCATGGACCGCCGCATGGCGTTCCGCGTCCAGCCCGACGTCCGCTTCTGCACCGGCCGCTTCGACGCAGCCCGCCCCGGGGACGCCCGTCACGTGCCCTGCGACGGGCGGCGCACCGTCACCGTCGGAGTGCAGTGCGAGCAGTGTGCCCAGCGCGACGACTCGCGCTTCATGCATCACGTGCACCGCGGGGGCTACGTGCCCGAGTCGCTGACGGGCTATCTCGCGCGGCCGCATTGGCTCTACATCGCGACATTCGCGGACGGCGCGAGCAAGGTCGGCACCGCGTCGGCGTCGCGCGGGAGGGCACGCCTCGACGAGCAGGGCGCCGTGCGTGCCACCTACATTGCCCGAGCAGCCGACGGCACCGCCGTCCGCGTGCACGAGGACGCGGTGACGGCCGAGACCGGCATCCCGCAGACGAAACACAGGAGCAGCAAGGCCGGGTCTCTCACGAAACCGCTCTCCCGCGAGCGCCTCGACGGCGCGCACGCCGACGCGGTCGAACACGCCCGCGCGTTCCTCCAAGCCAGTGGCCTCGAGCTCGCGCTCGACCCGTGGGACCCACCAGCGCAGCACGCGGGGTTCTTCACCGGGGACGGTGTGTTCGGCACGTACCCGCACCCGCTCAGCCGCGGCGAACACTGCCTCACCCCGACCGCTGTTGTCGGCGGTGTCGCGCTCGTCACCGTCAATGACGACGACGCCCCACTCGTCGTCGACCTCGACGCGCTGCGCGGGCGACGCATCGCCCCGGCGGACGTGCGCTCCCCGGAGACGATGAGCCAGCAGAGCCTGTTCTGAGGCCACTGTTCACCACGACGACCCCCTGACCCGAGAGGAGCCACCGTGCACCCCGACTACGACCTCACGCTCTCGCCTCCGCCGCTCGCGGATTACCTTCGGCTGCGCGCCGATTCGGGCCTGTCACCCGTCACCGAGGCCCAGGGCGAACCGCCGCTCGTGAACTCGTGGGCGTGGGTGCACGTGCGCCACCGCGCGAGCGGCGAGGTTGTCGCGATGGGCCGCGTCATCGGCGACGGCGGGTGGTACTTCCACATCGCCGACATGGCGACGCTGCCCGAGCACCAGAAGAAGGGCCTCGGGCAGGCGGTGCTCGAAGCGCTCCTCGAGAAAATCCGCGAGGAAGCGCCGCCTCGCCCCTACGTCACGCTCATGGCCGACGAGCCGGGGCGACCGCTCTACGCGAAGCTCGGTTTCGTCGAGACGGCCCCGCACTCGCTCGGCATGATGCTGCCGCGCTGATCAGCCGCGCACCCGGGCGAGAATCGCGTCGGCCAACGGCTCCGGCTGCAAATCGCTGATCCAGTGCCCCTCGTCGAGTTCGACGAAGGTGTACGGCGCGTTGACGAAGTCGGCCGTGCCCTCGGCGGCACGGCGCCCGAAGGCCACGTCGGTGTTGCCCCAGACGTACGTCGTCGGCACGGTGACGGGGCCAAGCGCGAGGCCCGTCTCGGGGCGGTAGGCGCGGTAGTAGTTGAGGACGGCGGTGAGGGCGCCGGGCTGGCCGAGCAGACGCAGATGCTCGTCGAGGCGCGCGCCGCCGAGGTTGCCGATCATCCGGCGCAGGTACGCCCAGTCGTCGGCCGCGAGCTTCTCCTCGGCCACCCCCTCCTGACGTAGGAGGTTGATGTACTGCAGCTTCTCGTGCTGCTCGGGGTCTGCCATCGTGGCGCGCACGACGGCCTGCGGGTGCGGGGTGCTGACGGCGGTGTACGTCGTGAGGAACTCGGGGTGCTCGCCGGCAACGAACCACCCGATGATGCCGCCCCAGTCGTGGCCGACCAGGTGCACGCGCTCCGTGCCGAGCGCCTCGATCATGCCGACGACGTCTCCGCTGAGCTGCTCCACGCCGTACGCCTCGACGCCCGCGGGGCGCGCACCGGGCGCGTAGCCGCGCAGGTTCGGGGCGACGACGTCGTAGCCCGCCTCGGCGAGAATCGGGCCCACGTCGCGCCACTGGGCGTTCGACTCGGGCCAGCCGTGCAGCAGAAGGATCGTCTCGCCGTCGCTCGGGCCGCAGCGCAGCGCGTCGAAGGTGAACTCGCCCACGACGAGTTCGTCGTCTCTCCACATCTCAGCCATGCCCCCACTGTGCCCTGCCGCGCCGACACTCGGGGCGATTGGGGCGACGCATGTGCTCAGTCGACGGTGTCGGTCGGCGTGTAGCGACTGCCCAGCATCCGGGTGACCAGGAAGGTGAGCATGCCCACCACGAACAGGAGGAGCACCCCGCCGATGAGCCAGCCGGGCATGGCGCCACCGGGTTGATGTGCGGCCCAGCCCGTCGTCGCGGTGATGAGGGCGAAGAGCGCGAAGATGAGCGCCGACAGAAGCACCATGTCCTCCCGCATCAGCCGCTCGAGCGTGCGCAACCGTTGCGGTGTGCGCAGCCACTCCTCCTTCTGCGGCGCGTTGATGCTCTGGGGCCAGCGCATCACCAGCCCGCTGACGAGCACCAGCAGAGCCGAGATGGCAATGGGCGTGAGAACGAACAGGGCGATGGCGCCCGTGCGGCTCGACCACCCGTCGGGCGTCTCACCCGACCAGTGCGTCGGAACCCGCTCCGGCAGCTTCGTCGCGACCACCGCCACCGTCACGGCCCACACCGCGACGACGAGCCCGAGACATCCCAGCACGCCCCGTTCGAGCTGTTCCCGCGGGAGGTCTCGTGCTTCCTGCGCGACGCGACGAACCTCCTCCGGCGACGGGCCGACGTCGAACGCTGACTTCTTGCTCATGTCTCGACGCTAGCGCCGAGACTCAGGGTGCGCCTCCGCCCAGAGGCGGAAATCCGCGCGGCAATCCGCGGCTCAGGGCCGTCGAGCGGCGGCGGATCAGGGCGCTTCGAGCAACCCCTTGAGCCGCTCGAGGTTTGCCTCGACCATCGCGGTGTCGCGGTCGAATTCCTCGTCGTTCATCGCGAGGCGCCGCAGCGTGAACACGACCTCCGCGCCGTCCGGGTGAGCGAGGACGCGCAGCGGATTGTGGACGACGGCGCCGTCCGGCAGTGTGACGTCGTGGTCGAGCACCCCGAACGGATTGTCGGGGGCGAACGCGAATGTCACTGTGCCCATGGGAGATTCGGCGACGAGTTCGCCGTCGCGATCACCCGGGTGCACCTCGGCGGTCGCGAGGCCCGCCGCCCAGCGCGGCAGGTTCTCGACATCGCGGGCGAAGGCGTAGACGGCCTCCGGCTCACGGGCGATGACGACGCTGAGGTGACGGGTGTTCGACATGCGCTCACGCTAGCGGCAGCCACCGACACCGGTGCCGCGAGGTCGCCCGCCAATCCGCCCGACACAGTGCGACACTGAGGCCTCACCGGCCCGATCGGCCGCCCGCGCGGGCCGTCGTCACGTCCGGAACTCGCAACATCGCACGTCAGCACAGGAGTCGACGCATGGGCTACAACCCCGACCACGACCGGGTCGACGACGTCGACGTGCTCGCAGAGTTCGTCGGCGCCCACCCCCTCGCCACGCTCATCACACATGACGGCGTGACGCCGCAGGCCGATCTCGTGCCACTACTCGCCGTCGACGATGCCGAGACGCCGAGCGGCAAGGCCCTCGTCGGACACGTGGCCCGCGCGAACCCCCTGTGGGAGGACGGCAAACACGTGGGCACGAGCCTCGTAACGTTCGGCGGCGGCGAGCACTACATCTCGCCCACGTGGTACCCGAGCAAGGCCGAGCACCACCGCGTCGTGCCGACGTGGAACTACCTCGTCGTTCACGCGTGGGGGCCGCTCGTCGTCCACGACGACCCGAAGTGGGTGCGCGGCGTCGTCGCCCGGCTCACCGGCGCGATGGAGGCCGGGCGCGACAACCCCTGGCACATGGGGTAAGCCCCCGGCGATTACATCGACGACATGCTGACGAAGATTGTCGGCATCTCGCTGCCGATCGAACGCTTCGAGGGCCGTTTCAAGGTGGGCTCGCACCGCACCGACGCCGATCGGCTCGGCGCGCGGGACGGCGTCGTGCGCGAGTCAGAGGGACACGCGCACGACGAGCTCGCCGAGGCGATGACGAACCCGCCCCGGCGAGAGGAGTGAGCCGACCTCAGTCGACGCGGTTGCTCTTACCCTGCAGGCGATCGATGTGCTCGCTCGCCTCGGCCTTCGTGAGGTCGGCCGGAAGCTGCTCGCCGGATTCCTTGGCCAGCGTGTCGAGGTACGACTTCTGCGCCTCGGTCATGGGCTCGTCACCCGTGGCCCACTCCTGCGGGTCACGCTGAAGCGCGTCGTTGCGGCCCGCGTCGCTGTTCGGCGTGGCGCCGATCGTCTCTGCGCCACCCTGGGCGCCGGACGGCTCACGCGCGGCGCCAGCGTCCTGCGCCGCGGCACTGTCGGGGTCGGTGGGCGGCTGCTGTGCATTCATGTCGGTCATGTTCGCGACACTAGCAACGCCCTCCGACAACCGGTACCCCCCAACGGATTTCACCCCTGGAAGCGCGCCGCGACGCCATTACCCGCCGGTCGGCGCGCTCAGTTCGCGGTCTTCGGCGAGTCGCTCTGGTTGGGCGTGCGCGGGCTCGTGCCACCCGTCGTGTTCTCGGGCACGGCGTCGGCGCCGGCGTCGGAACCGCTCAGCCCGCTCCCGCCCTCGGAACGCTCGGCACCGGAGCCCGGCTTCTCGCCCTTGGGCTCGTCGTTCTCGGCTGCTTCGTGAATGTCATCGCGTGTCATGCCCCCACGTTAACCGGCACGACCCTTCGCACCCCCACCCCTTGGAGGGAGTTTCGTCCCCTGCTGTCGCGGTGGCCGCGCTGACGTGCACGAGTACGCAGGTGACGTCCGTAAGGTTGACCCCGATGTACATCGACGTCACGCGAGGTAGAACGTGAATACCATCGGAAAGGCCGTGAGCGGCTCCGGCAAGGCCGCCATCGGCACGAGCATCGCCGGAAGCGCTCTCACCGCGGTGTCCACGGCACCGGAGAAGTTGTCGACCCTGCTGCACCGCCGTTATCCGACCGTCGCCGTCACCGGCATGACGGGTGTCGGCAAGACACGTCTCGTCGACCGGCTTGCTCGACGCACGACGCCGGAGGCCGTCACCGAGAACGGGTCGGCGACGATGGAGCGCCGTACGTCCAAATCCGCGCGACTCAAGGGTTTCCGCTTCCGCGTGGTGCCGGGTGACAACGCGGCGACGCGCCTGACGGCCCTCGACGAGGTCTTCTACGAGGCACCCGTCGACGGGGTCATCCACGTCGTCGCCCACGGCCACGCCACGCCCCGACGCAGCGGCGGCGTCAGCGGTAGTGCGCCGGAGCGGAGCGTCGAGGAGCAGCTCGCGGCCGAGCTCGAGGACTGGACGATCACCGCGCACCGCATCGCCGCCATGGCGGTGCGTCGCGAGCGCCCCGTGTGGGTCGTCATCGCCGTGACGAAGGCCGATCTCTACCCTGACCGGCTGGAGGAGGCGGTGCGCTATTACTCTCCCGGCAGCGGTTCGCCCTTCGCCGCGAAGCTCGACGAACTGCGCGCCCTCGCAGGCGGCGCGAAGATCTCCATCGACGTGCTGCCCGTGAGCGCCGAGAACTCCAAGGAGCTCGACTCGCTGCTCGCCACGCTCGAAGCACGCATGGCGCAGCTCAGCGGCCACGTCTGATCGCGCGATGAACACCCCCTCGTTCGACCGCGACGGCTGGGAGCAGCGCTGGTAGTAGGTCATGGCGTCGCACGCCGACATGCTTGCCACGAAGGCGCCGAACCCGTTATGTCACGGGTGAGCTCGAGGAGCTGTTCACCACACGTCGCCCTGACAGCGAACCGTCCGTTCTCGACGCCGGCGCCGGCCACGGCGCGGAAGCCCTGTGGCTCGCCGCGCACGGCTGGAACGTCACCGCCGTCGACTTCTCGCCCGCTGCGCTGGACTTCGGGCAACGCAACGCAGCACAGGCCGGGGCCGACGTCGCCGAGCGCATCACCTGGGTCGAGGGCGGCCTCGGCGTGTGGGCGCCGGAGCCTCGCGCGCACGACGTCGTCCTGTGCCTCTACGTTCACTGCGCGGGCGACATGGCCGAGATGATCACGCGCCTCGCCAGCGGCGTCGCACCCGGCGGGACGCTGTTCATGGTCGGCCGCCAGAGCGTCGATCCGGCCACGGGCGAACCCACCCGTGCCGCAGGGCAGCACCAGGTGAGCATCGACGAGGCGGGCGCCGCGCTACGAGGCGACGAGTGGGAGATCGTCACCCTGGAGAACCGCCGCCGCGACGACCAGATGGGCGGGGTCGACGCCGTCGTACGCGCGGTTCGGCAGCCCTGACGCGTCCACCTGCTGGTCCTCGGGTGGCGCCTCGGAAGCATCCGCGTGGGGGCGCTGTTGCATGTACAGCATCCGCCCCTGGAAAGGACCTGCCATGACCACCCTCGCCATTACCGGCGCCACCGGAGCGCTCGGCCGCCTCGTCGTCGCCGACCTCCTCGAGAGCGGCACCGCACCGGACGAGGTTGTCGCCGTCGTCCGTAACCCCGCCAAGGCTGCGAGCCTCGCCGAGCAGGGTGTCACCGTCCGCGAGGCCGACTACGCCGACCCGGCCGCGCTGCGCACGGCGCTCGAGGGTGTCGAGCGGCTTCTGCTCATCTCCGGCGACGCCGTCGGCGCGCGCGTCGAGCAGCACACCAACGTCATCGAAGCGGCCAGGGACGCCGGCGTCGCTCACATCGTCTACACCTCGATCCTCAACGCGGACGCCTCGAGCAACCCCCTCGTCGACGAGCACATCGCGACGGAGAAGGTGCTTACCGCCAGCGGCGTCGCACACACCGTCCTACGCAACGCCTGGTACTCGGAGAACTACACGACGCAGCTGCCGCAGTACCTCGCCACCGGCGAGATCCTCAGCGCCACGGACGACGCCCCGATCTCCGCTGCGGCACGCGCAGACTTCGCCGCTGCCGCTGTGGGCGCCCTGCGCTCCGCGGGCGCCGAGTCGCGCACGTTCGAACTGGGCGGCCCTGCCTTCACGCTCACCGAGCTGGCGGAGGCCATCACCGAGGCCACGGGTACGACGGTGGTGCACCGCGTCGTCAGCGCCGACGAACTCGTCGCCACCATGACGAGCGACGGCCAAGACGCCACGTGGCCGAACATCCAGGCACGCGTGGACCGTTCGATCGCCGCCGGTGAGATGCACACCGACTCGAACGCCCTCGAGGAGCTCATGGGTCACGCACCGACGACGATCACGGAGGTCGTGCGCGCGGCCGTCTGACGGCCTCCCTTCGATTCGCCCCGGTGCGCGATCCGCCCTTCGCGGTCGGTCGTGTGCCGGGGCGAATCTCATCCCTGAAGTGGCCCGGAACACCCGGAACCACGCGGAAAAGTGATCGTGCCCACGTCTGCTATAGACCGGCGCGAGGGCGGGCGTACAGTCGTTCGGTGAGCAGCGAACAGACGACCGAACAAACCCCCGAGGTCGGGCCCCGTCGGCTCCTGACGGTGCTCCTCATCCCCCTCTTCATGGCGCTCGTCGCCATCTCGGTCATCAACGTCGCGCTCCCGGCGATCGGCGAGTCCACCGGCGCGAGTTCGGGTGGCCTGCAGTGGGTCATCTCCGGTTACGCACTGGCCTTCGGCGTCCTCCTCGTGCCGTCGGGCCGCGCCGGCGACGTCATCGGCCGGCGCCGCATGCTCCTCGTCGGCATCGCACTGTTCACGCTCGGCTCGCTCATGGCCGGCCTGGCGCAGGACATCGTCGTCCTCAACATCGCCCGTGTCGTACAGGGCCTCGGTTCGGGCCTCGTCAACCCGCAGGCCATCGGGCTCATCCAGCAGCACTTCCGCGGCCAGGAGCGCGCGAAGGCGTTCGCTCTCATGGCGACGACGGTCGCTGTCGCCACCGCCGTCGGACCGGTCATCGGTGGTCTGCTCATCCAGATCCTCGGCAACGACGCCGGCTGGCGCTGGATGTTCTTCATCAACGTGCCGCTCGGCCTCGCGTCGCTCCTCCTCGGCCTGCGCTGGGTGCCCAACGACCGTCGTCGACCCGATCAGAAGCTCGACCTCGACCCTGTCGGCACCGTGCTGCTCGCCGTCGCGGTGCTCGTCATCATGCTGCCGTTCATGGAGCGCGGTGCCGGGGCTGCCGTCTGGGCGCTCCTGCCGGTGGGCCTCGCGCTCGTGGCGGCGTTCGTCGTCTGGGAGAAGCGGTACAAGGGCCGTGGACGCCCGCCGATGGTCGACCTCGACATCTTCCGTGCCGAGTCGTTCCGCAACGGCATCCTCATCGTCACGGCGTTCTTCATGGGCATGACGAGCATCTGGATCCTCATCCCGCTCTACCTGCAGATGCACTTGCACCACTCGGCGTTCGAGTCGTCGATCGTCGGGCTGCCCTCGTCCGTGGGCGCCGCTGTCTCCTCGCAGATCGCCGGGCGCTACGTCATGACGCTCGGGCGTCGCCTCGTCATCGCGGGCTTCGTCGTCGCGTTCATTGCGGTGCTCGGCGTCGTTCTCGTGGCGGGGCCCGTCGAGTCCGGTTCCCTGCCGTACTGGGCATTCGCGGTGCCGCTGACGCTCATCGGCGTCAGCCAGGGCATGACGATCGCCCCCAACCAGACGCTGACGCTCAATGCCGTCGACCCCAAGTTCGGCGGCGTCGCGGGCGGTGTGCTGTCGCTCGGTCAGCGCGTCGGCACGGCCGTCGGCACGGCGCTCATCCCCGGCGTGCTGTTCACGCTGACGGAGGGTGGCACGGCGTGGCCCACGTCGTTCCGCATCTCGATGGGCCTCATCATGGTGCTCATCGTCGTGGCCACCGCGTTCTGCATGTACGACCGCAAGCGCGAGCGCGCCGAGGCCGCCGCCTGAGCGTGCGATGTTGAGCGATGAACGCGGCACGGATGCCGCACTCACCGCTCAACATCGGTGGCCCGCCTCTCCCCAGGAAGAGGCGGACCACCGGATCAGGGGCCGACGGTCGTCGGGGCCAGGGTCTCAGTCGCGGACGACGAGCACCGGGCAGTGGGCGTGCGTGACGCAGTAGCCGCTCACGGAGCCCAGCAGCATGCCGGTGAGTTCACCGTGGCCGCGGCATCCGAGCACGAGCATCTCGGCCTCGGAGGAACGGTCGACGAGAACGTTGCGCGGCTCGCCCTCGACGATGTGCGCGAAGAACGTCACGTCACGGTGCTCCGACGCAGCCTTGCGCACGACCTCCTCCACCATTTCGCGGGCCACGTCGTCCGGGCGGTACGTGGTTTCGAAGGCCATCGCGTAGCCGTAGTTGGTCGGCCACTGCCACGTCGTCAACACCTCGACCGGCGCGCCGGTGACCTGCCCCTGCCGCGTGGCCCACGCGAGGGCGCGGTGGGAGGGCTCGGAGCCGTCGAATCCGACGACGATGGGGCGAAGCTCCTGCTCTGACATGGCGACTGCCTTTCTTCGAAGGATCACTTCCCACGCTAGGCGCAGCCACCCCGAAGGCTTAGGGACCTTCGGCCCGGTGAGTCGCGCAACCAGCCTTCTCGCTGCCTGCGCATCCCACCGAGGTACGAGGGGCCACCGAGCGCGTTGCTCGGTGGCCCCTCGTGCGGTGAATCAGGCGTTGTCGGCGTCGCCGTGCTGGCCCTCGTCCTCGCTGCCGGCGTCGGACTGGCCGCCGCTGGCCGTGTCGTTGTACTCACCGCCGTCGCCGCCGGTCTGGGCGCCGGGGCCGCCGTCCTGCTGGTCGACTTCGGGCTTGAAGGTCTCGTTCTCGTTGTCGCTCATGCCTCGAATGTAGACACCTTTGCCCTCACGTTCCAGCCTCCCCGGGGGTGGGAACTCGCAGCGCTATCGTCGAGGCAGGAGGTACGTCATGAGCACGCGATTCAGCAAGGGTGACCACGTCACCTGGAACTCCGAGGCCGGCCACGTCTCCGGCACGATCACCACGGTCCACACGTCCGACTTCGAGTACAAGGGCCGCACCCGCCACGCGTCGCAGGACGAGCCGCAGTACGAGATCAAGAGTGACAAGACGGATCACGTCGCCGCGCACAAGGAATCGGCCTTGAGTCTCGTCAAGGATGACTGACTCACCGGTCGAGTTCCTGACGATCGGCCACTCCGACCGCAGCATCGCGGAGTTCCTCGAACTGCTCGAGGCAGCCCGCGTCGATGTCGTCGTCGACGTGCGCCGCCTACCCGGTTCGCGCAAGTATCAGTGGTTCGACCAGGACGCACTGACGGCCAGCCTGCAGGAGCGCGCCATCTGCTACGTCCACCTCACTGCGCTCACCGGCCGCAGGCCCAAACAGCCGGACGTGCCCGACGAGGTCAACGCCCTCTGGCAGAACCGCAGCTTCCACAACTACGCAGACTTCACACTCAGCGACGAGTTCGCCGAGGGCCTCGCGCAACTGCGTTCACTCGACGCCGAGGTTCCCGCGATGTTGTGCTCCGAGGCGGTGTGGTGGCGCTGCCACCGTCGCCTCATCGCCGACCAGCTCTTGGCCGCCGGAGAGACCGTCCGCCACATCATGGGGCCGGGCGAGCCGAAGCCCGCCACGCTGACGCCGGGTGCCGTGGTCAAGAACGGACGCGCCACCTACCCCGCTGCGACGGACTGAGGCCGCCACGACGTTGTGACGCGGCGAGCGCCGTCAGTCGACGTCCGCGCCCTCGGTCTCGGAGCGCCGGTGTTCGACCCACTCACGGGCCGACAGGCTCGTCAGCGCGAACACGATGAGCAGGTCGATGCTGAGGGCCAGCAGCGCCGTCATCGTGGGGCGTCCACCTTGCAGGTACTGCCACATCTGCCACGCCTGGGACGCCGTGACGAGCGCGATCATCGTCAGCCGCGCCCACAGGCCGCCTCGGAACGTGCGCCACGCGAGCCAGAGGATGGGCGCGTAGGCGAGCACGCTGATCCACAGCGCCGTCGTCTCGGAAACACCAACGGGCACCCCGTTGATGACGTCCGGGCCGCTGTCACCGAGCGCCTCGTGGTCGCGCCACAACAACCCGACCATGGCCAGGAGCGCCGATGCCACCGTCAGGACGAAGGCCGCGACGACCGGGATGGGCCGTCGACCGACCTCCGTCAGCACGTCGCGAGCGCTGTCGCTGTTGGTCGCCTCGAGAGTTCGGTCGCCTGGAGTGGATGTCTGCACCCTCGTGGCGCCGGACGACACCGCATCCGCCGATCCCCCGGCTTCGGGCGCCACCTCCACCTTCTCGAGGTGCAGGGTCGGCAGGTTGCCGTCGGTCTGAACGGCATCGCCGCCGCCGTTGCGCGAGTGGTACCCCGTGGAGAAGTTCTCGATGACGTGGACGTCGGCTTCCTCGACGGCGTGGAGCACCGTGCCGATGACGTAGTCGCGCTCGACGTCGATGTTGCGGTCGATCTTGTGCGTCACCTGGAGTGTGAACAGCGACAGACCAACCGCGCGGTCGTACGTACCCGAAGCCAACCAGTCGACGCGCGTGCCGCCGGGCAGCAGCCAACCCTCCGGCGTCGGCCAGAACCGCACGTGGTGGCGCTGCGACGGGTTGCCCTCGACCTCCTGCTGGTAGGCGAAAGCCTGCGTCTTGTTGAACAGGACGAGTGGGCTCACGGGCGCCGCGGCATAGCTGCGTCGGGCGAGCGAGGAGTACACGATCCGGGCGCTCGAGGCGAGCGTGACGGGGTCGGCGCGCGTCCAACCCGCACGCGTCATCGCCTCGTGGATCTGCTCCTCGCTGCCCATGACGGCGAGGTTGAGCGGATCGCCGAGCAGGCCGTCACTCGTGCGGCTGCGGCCGATGAAGTAGTCGGGAACGTAGATCGACGTGAGCACACGCTGCAGTCGCGGCAGCGCGAGGTAAGCCATGACGACCCAGAACAGGACGAGGAACAGCAGCAGCGACCACGACCAGCGCACCTCAAGCAGGAGCAGGACGGCGAAGCCGAACGACAGCAGCATGACGAGGACGAAGAAGACGTTCTCCACCCACGCACGACCCAGATGGCGTCCGCTGCGCTCGATCTTGTCGGGGTGGCGGTAGACCGGCTTTCGCCGTCCCCGGCTGGCCCACGTCATGCGGTCGGTGCTCACACCTCGTCCCTTCCACTGCGCCCAGTCTGCCGGGTCGACGACGGGCGGCTTCGAGCCGTCCGGTGAGGGAACCGTTTCGTGGGGAGCGCGACGAAGACCATACGTCACGGCGCGAAAATCGTTCGCTGTGTCAGCGCGCTTCACCGTAGAGTATGAAGCCCGACTTTTCTCCGGACATCGACGCTCGTCACCTTCGCCGGAATCCACCCTCCACGATGCCGGAGCACCCGCATGCCCGAAACCCCCACGTCATCGGCAACCGCAACCGACGAGATCCCCACCCCCGTGCCGCCGGCCGCCACCAGCGACGAGTTCTCCGAGCACGCCGCCGAGAGCGACGCGGTGAGTGCGCCCGGCGCCCCCGAGCCGGTGGGTGACTACAAGCTCGTGCTGCGCATCCTCACCGTGGCCACGTTCATCGTCATCCTCAACGAGACGATCATGGTCAACGCGATTCCGCAGCTCATGTCGTCGCTCCACGTCACGGCCCACGCCGCGCAGTGGCTCTCGACGGCGTTCATGCTGACGATGGCCGTCGTCATCCCGACGACCGGCTGGATGCTGCAGCGCTTCGAACGCCGCGCCGTGTTCGCCGCGGCCATGATCTCGTTCGCGCTGGGCACGTTGCTCGCCGCGATCGCGCCGAACTTCGGGGTCATCCTCGTCGGGCGCATCGTGCAGGCGACGGGTACGGCCATCATGATGCCGCTGCTCATGACGACGGTCATGACGATCGTGCCGCTCGCCGAGCGCGGCCGCACGATGGGCAACGTCTCGCTCGCCATCTCGGTGGCACCGGCCCTGGGCCCGACGACGTCGGGGCTCATCCTCCAGTTCGCCTCGTGGCGTTGGCTGTTCCTCCTCGTGCTGCCGCTCGCCGTTGTGTGCGGCGTCATCGGTTTCCGCCTCATGCCGCGCAGTGGACCGCAGGCGGGCGAAACGCTCGACTTCATCTCGATCCCGTTCGCAGCGGTCGGCTTCGGCGGCCTCGTCTACGGCATGAGCCAGTTCGGCGGGCACACGCCGGGCGGCGAGCCCGTCGTCGACCCCTGGGTGGCCGTCATCGTCGGCGCCGCATGCATCGCCGTGCTCGTGTGGCGTCAGCTGCGCCTGGCCCGCAACGGCGGCGCGCCCCTCATGGACCTGCGTGCCCTCGCCTCGCCCGGCTTCGGCGTCGCGGTCGCCGTCATGTGCATCGCGATGCTCGCGATGATGGGCACGATGATCCTGCTGCCCCTGTGGCTGCAGGCCACCCGCGGCCTCAGCGTGCTCGAGGCGGGCCTCGTCATGATGCCCGGTGGGCTCATGATGGGTCTGCTCGGCCCGCGTATCGGGCGCCTCTACGACAAGGTCGGGCCGAAGCCCCTCGTCACACCGGGCGCGATGATCGTCGTCGTCGCCACCGCGCTCGGCGGGCTCGTCGCACCGCACGCCGAGTGGTGGGTCTACCTGTTCATCCACCCGCTGCTCAGCCTGGGCCTCGCGCTCATGTTCACGCCGCTGTTCACCGCGGGTCTCGGTTCGCTGCCGGGTCACCTGTACTCGCACGGCTCGTCGATCCTCGGCACCCTGCAGCAGGTGGCCGCCGGCGCCGGAACGGCGCTCGCCGTCACAGTGATGACGTCACGCGCCGAGTCGCTCGCGAAAGCGGGCGAGAACCAGGCCGACGCAGTTTCCGGTGGCGTTTCGCTCGCGATGTGGGTGGCCGCGGGTATCTGCTGCCTCGCCGTCGCGCTCACCTTCTTCGTCAAGAAGCCGGCCGAACCTGCCATGGGGCACTGAGCCGAAGCGCTCGCACGAGCGGCCCGGAACGTCCGTCACGGACGCTCCGGGCCGCTTTCGCGTTCCAGGCCGCATACTGCTTATTGAGCATTGCTCAACAACGGTGTAGACATGGATGAGGAAGGTTCGCCTTTCGCCTCGAACACACCAGGGAGTCACCGTGGAGCGAAAACTGAGCGAGGAGGACGTCGCGCTGCAGGACGAATTGCGCGCGTTCTTCGAGAACGAGGTGCCGGACCACCTCAAGAACAGTTACATGAAGGACGGAGAAGCCGTCCCCGAGATCCTGCGTGAATCGCAGAAGTTCCTCGACGAGCACAACCTCGCCGCCCCACAGTGGCCCGAAGAGTGGGGTGGCCGCGGCTGGGACGAGCTGCAACTGCACATCTACCGCTCCGAGCTGCAGCGCGCCGGGCTGCCGAGCCCGCTGCCGTTCAACATCAACATGGTCGGGCCGGTCATCGCGGCGTTCGGCTCCCAGGAGCTGAAGGAGCGTTTCCTCCCGAAGACGAAGAGCCTCGAGATCTGGTGGTCCCAGGGCTTCTCCGAGCCGGACTCGGGTTCCGACCTCGCGTCGCTGCGCACCACGGCGGTGCGAGAGGGTGACGAGTGGGTCGTCAACGGTCAGAAGACGTGGACGACGCTCGGGCAGTACGGCGACTGGATCTTCACGCTCGTGCGCACCGACCCGAAGGCCGACAAGCCGCAGAAGGGCATCTCGTTCCTGCTCATCGACATGAAGAGCGAGGGCCTGACGGTCCGTCCGATCAAGCTGATCGACGGCGGCGTCGAGGTCAACGAGGTGTTCTTCGACAACGTGCGCGTGCCCGCCGACCAGCTCGTCGGCCAGGAGAACAAGGGCTGGGACTACGCGAAGTTCCTCCTCGGAAACGAGCGCACGTCCGCCGCGCCCGTCGGCTCGATCAAGGCCGCTCTCGCCCAGGCGAAGCAGCACGCCCGCGAGACCCGCTCGCCGAACGGCACCGCCCTCGACGAACCGCTGCTCGCCGCACGCTTCGCCGAACTCGAGGCCGAGGTCATGGCCCTGGAGCTGACGGTGCTGCGCGTCGCAGGCGACTCGCGTGACGGCCGGCCCGACCCGGCGTCGTCCATCCTCAAGCTGCGCGGAAGCGAACTGCAGCAGGAGGTCTTCGAGCTCATGGTCGACGTCGCCGGCGTCGAAGCGCTCACCTGGCACACGGGTGATTGGGGTGGAGAGACGCTGCCGCGCTACCTCAACTTCCGCAAGGCCTCGATCTACTCGGGATCGAACGAGGTCCAGCGCAACATCATCTCCGGCGGCATTCTCGGACTGAGGGGCTGACTCATGGATTTCAAGCCGAACGAAGAACAGCGCGCGCTGGCCTCGGCCGTGCGCGACATGGCCCCGAGCCTCACTCCGAAGGACGAAGGCAACGGCGCCCCCACGGGCCCGCAGCCGTTCGACCCCACCGGGTGGTCGCGCATGGCGGAGATGGGCCTGCTCGGCCTGCCGTTCAGCGAAGACGCGGGCGGTTTCGGCGCCTCGTCGATCGAGGTCGCTCTCGCCGCGTCGGAGCTGGGCAAGGCCCGGGTCGCTCTGCCGTACGCCGACGCCATGGCTGCGGCTGCTGCGCTCGACGCCGCGGGGAGCGACCTGCTGGCCGAAGTCGTCGGCGGCGAGAAGGTTGTTCTCACCGCCTTCGGTGAGAAGGGCGGCGTTTGGGCGCCCGATCAGCCGACGCGCACGGCGACGGGCTCGGGTGACGGCGTCACGCTGAGCGGCGTCGGCGTCGGCAACACCGATCTCAGCGAGGCACATGCGGTCGTCACGACCGCGCTGGCTGACGGCGAACTCGGCGTCTACCTCGTGGAGGCGCCTTCGGTCGACCGGGCCGTCGCGACGTTCGACGGCGCCTCAGCCGTTCGCCTCGGTGGTCGCGAGGTACTCGACGCCGCACTGGCGCTGGGGAACGTCGCTCAGTCGGGCGAGGCGATCGGCGCGATGGAAGCCGCCCTCGGCATGACGGTGGAGTACCTCAAGACGCGTAAGCAGTTCGGGGTGCCGCTCATGACGTTCCAGGCGCTGACGCAGCGCGCGGCCGA
Organism: Dermacoccus sp. Tok2021; assembly: GCF_019895135.1. NCBI lineage: Bacteria > Bacillati > Actinomycetota > Actinomycetes > Micrococcales > Dermacoccaceae > Dermacoccus > Dermacoccus sp. Tok2021. Next base: position 10,150 of record NZ_JAGTHU010000005.1, on the reverse strand, counting down.
CATGTACGTCGGCGTCGAGCTGACGCGCAGCGCCGTGCTGTTCGCCGCCATGGCGCTGGCCGAGGAGGTCGACGTCGACGCGGTCTCCCGCGCGAAGTACCTCGTGGGTACCTACGGGCGTCTCGTCGGCCAGGAGGCCATCCAGTTGCACGGCGGCATCGGCATGACGGCCGAGTACGCAGTCGGTCACTACACGTCACGCCTCGCATCGATCGAGCGCACCTTCGGTGACACCCGCTACCACCTCGCACGTCTCGCGCAGGGCGTGGGCGACCACGAGTCGGTCGACGTCATCTGACGTTTCACGTGAAACGGTCCGCACCGGTTCGGTGCGGACCGTTTTTCGCGTTCGGCTGTCCGGAGTGGTCAGCGCAGCGGGTCGAGCGGACGCAGTTCGTCGGCAACGCGTCCGGTGACGATCTGTTCGGCGAGAAGTTCGCCTGAGAGCGGGCCGAGCGTGATACCCCACATGCCGTGCCCGCCGTTGACGTAGACGCCCGGCACCCGGGTCGCTCCGACAAGCGGCAGGCCGTCGAGCGGCACGGGCCGGTTGCCGCACCACAGGTCGTCGCGCGCCTCCCAGTCGACGCCGGTGAGCAGGTCGCGGCCACTTCGGGCTATGGCGTCGGCGCGGCCCACGTGGAGCGGGTCGTCCGTGTCGCAGAACTCCATCGTGCCGCCGACACGCAGGCCGTCGTCGATCGGCGTGCACGCGATGCGCTCGTACGGGAAGTAGATGGGGTGAGCGACCGGGCGAGCTGCCGGGTCGGTGATGGGCAGCTTGAAGCTGTACCCGCGTCCGGCGCGCACGGGAACCTTCACACCGAAGCCCGCCGTCAGCTCCGGGAGCCACGCGCCCGTGGCGACCACAACGACGTCAGCAGTGAACGGCTCACCCGCGGTCAGGTCGACGCGCACGCCTTCGCGCACGTGCTGGAAAGCGCGCACGTTGGCGCCCGTGATGACACGCCCGCCACGGGCGGTGACGGCGTCCGCCACAGCTTGGGCGTACTCGCCGGGGTTGATGAAGCGCTGCCCGCGAATGCTCACCGCGCGCTGGACGTGCTCGCTGATGATCGGCACCGTGCGGCGCAGGACGTCAGGGCTCGTTTCTTCCGTCTCGAGGTCGAGCCCGGCGCCGCGGATCATGTCGAACTCGTGCTCGAGGCCCGCGGCGTCATCCGGGTTCTTGAAGGCGGCGACGATCGGCGCCTCGTGCGAGGTCGACTGCACACCACCGCGTTCGAGGGTGTCGTAGGCGCCGATGGCGCGCTGGTTGAGTGGCACGAAGGTGGCCATCGTCCGCTTCCACTGACCCGGCGTGCATCGGCGCGCGAAGCCGAGGAGAAAGCGAGCGAGCGACGGATCCGGCTTGAACGGGACGTAGAGCGGCGAGTCTGGATCAAGCAGCGACTTGAGGCCGTAGTTGAGCACCGACGGGTCGGAAAGCGGCACACACAGGCCCGGGGAGATCCAGCCGGCGTTGCCCCACGAACTGCCGGCGGCCACCCCGGAGCGCTCGAGGACGGTGACCTCGACACCGTGTTCCTGAAGGTGCCACGCCGTGGCCAGGCCCACCATCCCAGCGCCGACGACGACGGCGCTCTCGACTGGTCGGTGTGCGGATTCCGTTGCCAACTGAGCCAACTCCCCTTGTTGTCGAAGCTGTTGGTTGACGCCTCACGGGTATGTGTGCGTGACGTCCCGAGGTCACTCGCGTGCTCGAGCGACCTCTTCAGGCCATGGTGCCGCCCACGGAGCACCTACCGTTCAGTACGTAGGGATCGGGTGGCTTCCACCGCAGGATCGAACCCCGCAGGGTGGGGCGCTCGCCGGTGTTACGCCGCCATCGGCGTGCCACCATGACAAGCATGCGCAGACCGACCGGGCCGACCGGACGCAAGCCGGATTCCGTCTGGATCGTCCAGCACGACGAGTCCCCTCACAACACCGTGCTCGGGGTTTTCGCCACCGCGGACGAGGCGGACGCGTACGCCGACGAGGTCCTCGTGGACTACCCGAACGGGGTCATCATCACCGAGTTCCCCATCGGGTATCGCTACACCGACGGCGCAGTCCGCTACTCACGGTGAGTCGGGGCTTCGCGCCACGCGTCACGCCGTCGCGAACCGGCCCAGGACGTGCGAGTTCACTCCGGCGAGGCGCGTCGCGAACATCCGCTGGTAAGCGAGTTCTTCGCGGGTACGCGGCGCAGGCAGGCCGGCGACGCGTTCGTCGGCCCAGTCGTCCTCGGGCACGAGGTGGGCCGCGCGTTCGGTCATGACGTCGGCGGTGCCACTGCCGTCTCCGAACTGCTCCTTGGTCCGCCACAGCAGATCCTCGGGGAGCCAGCCGGTGAACGCCTCGCGCAGGAGCGCCTTCTCCTGGCCGAGCTCTCCGGGCAGGCGCCACTCGATCGGAATGCGGCCCGCGAGGTTGACGAGGTCGCGGTCGAGGAAGGGCACGCGCGCTTCGAGGCCGTGCGCCATCGTCACGCGGTCGCAGCGCTGGAGGTTGAGGTTGTGCAGGCCGCTGATGCCGCGACGCAGTTCGTCGGCGAGGTCGTGGGCCTCGTCGATGTCGCGGTAGTGCGCGTAGCCGGCGAACAGTTCGTCGGCGCCCTCGCCGGTGAGCACGACCTTGACGGTCTCGGCGGTCGTCTCCGCGAGGAGGTAGTTGGGCACGGCGCTGCGCACGAGGGACGGCTCGTAGGACTCGATCGACGTGACGACCTCGGGCAGGACGGCCACCACTTCGTCGGCGTCGTAGATGCGCTCGTGGTGGGTGAGGCCGAGGTGCTCGGCGACGCGGCGTGCGGCCGCAAGGTCGGAGCTGCCCGCCGTGCCCGCGGCGAACGAGTGGATCGGGCCGGGCACGTCGTCGGCGTAGCGCGCCATGATGGCTGCGACGAGGCTCGAGTCGAGGCCGCCGGAGAGGAAGACGCCGACCGGGACGTCCGCCATCATGCGGCGGCGCACCGCGGTGACGAGGGTGTCGCGGATGGCGGTGCGGGCCTCGTCCTTCGACGCGACGAACTCGCCGCCGATGTGGAGTTCACGGAAGCGTACGAGGCCTTCGTCGGGCGTCCAGCGGAAGCCGGGCGGGAAGTCCTCGACGGCGCCGCGCATCGACTCGGGGAACGCCGCGAGTTCGGAGGCGAAGTAGACCGCGCCGCCGGAGTGCGCCCAGTAGAGCGGCTTGACGCCGAGCGGGTCGCGGACGGCGGTGACGCGCCCGTCGGGGTGCGCGACGACGAAGGCGTACATGCCGCGCAGGGCCGCGAGCGCCTCCAGGTCACCGTCGACGGCGGCCGCGAGGGCGGCCTCGGAGTCGGAGTCCGTGGCGTCGCGGCGGAAGTGCAGGCCCTCGACCTTGCGCAGTTCGCGGTGGTTGTAGATCTCGCCGTTCACGACGGCCCAGAAGCCGTCGGCTGGGCCGAGCGGCTGGTCTCCGTCCGCGAGGTCGACGATGGAGAGGCGCACGTGGCCCAGCCAGATGGGGCCGGCGAGGTGTTCGCCGACGCCGTCGGGGCCGCGGTGGCGGATACGGGCCAGCATCTCGCGCCCGATCTGTTCGTTCGGACCGGTTGGGTCATGGATCGCCACGATGCCGCACATACTCCGTGAGTCTAGGCAGCCGCGGGCTGCCCGGCGCCGCGTTGCGGTGGGTCGCCCAAGGTGGCCCGGGCATCTGGTGCAGAAATAGCGATCTGGCCGCGATATCGCGGCCAGATCGTTAATCGACGCTGATGCTCTAGGCGGTCTCGCCGGGCAGCTTGTACGCGATCACGTCGACGTTCTGGATGCTCGGCTCGGTGCTGAACAGATCAGCTCCCTGCGCAGCGAGTGCCTGACCGACGCCACCCGAGAGGTGGGTCTGGCGGGCCTCGTCGTCGGGGAACACGTCGAAGATCCCGAAGGTCGATGCGTCGAACTGCAGGGCGAACCAGGCCTGCGTCCCCTCCTCCTGCTCGACGATGGGGCGGGCGCTGCGGAGGAAGTCCGCGACGTCCTGCTCCTTCCCCGGCTTGGCGTGAACGACGACCGACAATGCAACGTTGACCATGTTTTCCTCACTTCTCCTGGCTGAACAGCTCGACCATCGCGGCGTTGAAGGCCGGGAGATCCTCGGGCGAGCGGCTGGTGATCAGGTTCCCGTCGCGCGCCACCTCTTCGTCGACGACGTTCGCTCCGGCATTGCGCAGGTCGGTGCGGATGCTCGGGTACGAGGTCAGCGTCCGACCCTTCGCGACACCGGCCTCGACCAGCGTCCACGGTCCGTGGCAGATCGCGGCGACCGGCTTGTCGGCGACCATGATGTCGCGCACGAATCCGACGGCGTCGGCGTCCACGCGCAGCTGATCGGGGTTGACCGTGCCGCCGGGAAGCAGCAGGGCGTCGTACTCGTCGGCCGAGGCGGACTTCACCAGGGCGTCGACCGAGAACGTTCCGGCCTCGTCCAGGTCGTTCTCGCGGGCCTTGATCTCGCCATCGTGCAGCGAGAGCAGCACGGTCGTGGCCCCGGCGTCCTGAAGCGCCTGTCGCGGCTGCTCGAGCTCCACGCGCTCGACGCCGTCCGCGGCCAGGATCGCGATCCGCTTGCCATGCAATTCGTCTGCCATGTTCTGCTCCGTTCTGCGAGAGATGACGGCTCGCCCGTGGGGGCGAGCCGCACGCCGTCCGTACCGGGCGGCGTGGTTCGGGTGCAGGACGACTCGGGTGCAGTCGTCGTTGCGCTCATCGAGGTACCGGCAGGTGGTGGCTGCCGATTCTCGGGCCGGGTGGTGGGGGACGGAGAAAAACCTTCGGCCCGGAGGTCGTCGCTGACGTTCCGCCATCGACGGTGGGGCTTCTTCACCGGGGCCTGGCCGAATGTGAGCGTCTGGCCCGTCAGCCAGTGTAGACCTCGTACGTCAGCGACGGGGCGCCCGTGGCCATCTCATCCGGGACGCCGGGACGCCGGGACGCCGGGGCACGAGGACGTCGACGACGCCACAGGACGTCCGGTCAGCGTCGTTCGAGGGTCGCCGATCAGGCGACGCAGCCTGTTCGTCCGATGCGCTCCCTGCGACGAGGTCATCGACCCCGTCGCATCCGTCCGACGCTCACGTCCGGGAGGCGGCCTCCCGGAGCGCGGCCTCAAGGTACGGTGCCGACGCACCGGCTCCGGACGAGGCGACCTGCGCGGGTGTGCCTGAGGCGACCACCGTGCCGCCATCGTCCCCCGCCCCGGGCCCGAGGTCGATGACGTGGTCCGCCACGGCGACGATGCGCATGTCGAGCTCGACCGCGACGACGGTGTTGCCGGCGTCGACGAGGGCCTGTAGGTGGGTCACGAGCCGATCGGAATCGGCGCTGTGCAGCCCGGACGTCGGCTCGTCGAGGACGTAGAGGGTGTCCCCGCGCTGGGATCGTTGGAGCTCGGAGGCGAGCTTCACCCGCTGCGCCTCACCTCCGGACAACTCGGTGGCCGGCTGTCCGAGACGGAGATACCCGAGGCCGACGTCGACCAGCGCCGCGAGCGACCGCATGATGTCGAACTCGCCGTGGAAGAAGTCGTGGGCCTCCTCGACGCTCATGGCGAGGATCTCCGCGATGTTGCGGCCGCGCCAGGCGATCTCCAACGTGCTGGACTGGTAGCGGGTGCCGTGGCAGTCGGGGCACTCGGTGTAGACCGAGGGGAGGAAGAGCAGCTCCACCATGACGGATCCCTCGCCCTTGCAGGTCGGGCAGCGACCGCCGGTGACGTTGAAGGAGAACGTGCCCGCTTTGTACCCGCGAGCGCGAGCCTCGGGCGTCTCCGCGAACCTCCGCCGCACGTGGTCGAACAGGCCCGTATAGGTGGCGACGTTCGAGCGCGGGGTGCGCCCGATGGGCTTCTGGTCGATACTCACGACGCGGCGCACCCCGTCGACGTCGCCGCGGATCTCTCCCTCGAGCTCGTCGGGCTCGTCCGACAGCAGGAACTCGTCCCCTTCGGCGGCGTCAGCGTCCTCCGCCTGGTCAGCTCGTCCCTGCCGTTCGTCGAGCAGCGCGGGGAGGGCCTGGCTGACCAGGCTGGACTTGCCTGATCCCGACACTCCGGTGACGGCGGTGAAAACCCCGAGCGGGAAGGAGATCGACACGTCGCGCAGGTTGTTGCGCGTGACGTGCTCGAGCTTCAGCCATCCCTGCGGCTCGCGAGGCGTCCGGTGGGGCAGGCCGCTGCCCCCGAAGACGTATCCGCGGGTGACGGACTCCTCCACCTCGGCGAGCCCTTCGTAGGGCCCGCTGTAGACGACGCGGCCGCCGCGCTCACCCGCGCCGGGCCCGATGTCGACCAGCCAGTCGGCGTGCCGCATCACGTCCACCGAATGCTCCACCACGAACAGGCTGTTGCCCCGGCGCTTGAGCCCGTCGAGGATGCCGAGCAGCGCGCTGACGTCCTGCGGATGAAGCCCAGCGGACGGCTCATCGAGCACGTAGACCACACCGAACAGCTCGGAGGTCAGCTGGGTCGCGAGTCGCAGTCGCTGCAGCTCCCCGCCGGAGAGCGTGGGTGTGGTGCGGTCCAAGGACAGGTACCCCAGACCGAGATCGATGATCGGCCGCAGTCTGTTGACGAGTTCCGCGCCCAATCGCGCTGTCGCTGCCAGCTTCTCGACCGAGCGGTCAGGCGCCGGGATCACGCCGTCGGCGGCCGCGGGCGCTGATCCCGCGGAGTCGGCCCGCTGCCCGGCGTCGCGTCGGGCAGCCCGGCCACCGGTGCTGCCCGCCGAATCGGCCCTGTCGAGAGCGCTGGTGGCCCGTTCGACCGCCCGGTCGATCAGCGTCGAGAGCTCCGCGAGGGGCAGAGCGGAGAGATCGGCGATGTCGAGGCCGTCGAACGTCACGGACAGGGCCTCCGGCTTCAGCCGCTTCCCATGGCAGGCAGGGCAGGGAGCAACCGTGAGGAACTGCGCCACGCGCCGTTTCATCGATTCGCTCTTGGTGTTCGCGAACGTGTCCAGGACGTACCGACGAGCTCCGACGAAGGTGCCCGAGTAGCTCGGTTCCACGCCTGCCGCGGTCGCGGCCTGCGCCTCGGAGAGCGTGAGCCGCGAGTGGACCGGGACGTACGGCGTCTCGTCCGTGTAGAGGATCCAGTCCCGATCCTCCTTCGGCAGGTCCTTCCAGGGCACATCGACGTCGTAGCCGAGCGCGACGAGCACATCGCGCAGCTGATGACCGTGCCAGGCCGTCGGCCAGGAGGCGATGGCCCGCTCGCGGATCGTCAGTGAGGGGTCCGGCACCATCGTGTCCTCGGTGACCTCGTACACCCGGCCGATGCCGTGGCACTCCGGGCATGCGCCCTGCACGGTGTTGGCGGAGAAGTCCTCGGCGTAGAGCATCGGCTGGTCATCGGGGTAGTGGCCGGCCCGGGAGTAGAGCATGCGCACCAGTGACGAGAGCGTGGTGATGCTGCCTACTGAGGACCGCGCGCTGCGGCCCCCGCGCTGCTGCTGAAGAGCGACGGCCGGCGGCATGCCCGTGATGGAATCGACGTCCGGGACGCCTGCCTGGTCGATGAGGCGACGGGCGTAGGGGGCGACGGACTCGAGATAACGGCGCTGGGACTCCGCGAACAGGGTTCCGAACGCCAGAGACGACTTCCCCGAGCCGGAGACCCCGGTGAACACCACCAGAGCGTCGCGGGGCACCGTGAGGTCGATGTCCTGGAGGTTGTGCTCGCGTGCGCCGAGCACCAGCACGTCGGGCTGAACGGGTGAGGAGTCCGACGACGAGGACCTGCGTGCTTCGACCATGCCGGCGACACTAGCAACGCGTTCCACCCATCGGTCGGAGCACGGCCCCGTCCTCCACGGCCCACCTGCCCGTGGCGCCTGTCGCCGCAGCGGGGGCAGGCGCCAGGGTGGAGCACGGGGCTCCGCCTTGTCCTATGCTCGAAACGAGCCGAGGTCGCGGACGACGGGCATCCATATGACCGTGGCACTTCCGCGACCGGGCCATCCCCAACTGGAGGAGATCGTCATGGCAAGCAGCAACCGCGCCGTCGTGTTCCAGAACGTCAAGGACATGCGCGTCGAGACCCTCGACTTCCCGAAGCTCGAGATGCCGAACGGGAGGAGCGCCCCGCACGGCGTCATCCTCAAGATCGTCGCCACCAACATCTGCGGCTCCGACCTGCACATCTACCGCGGTTCCTTCCCCGTACCCCAGGGCATGGTGATGGGGCACGAGATGACCGGCGAGGTCGTTGAGATCGGCTCCGACGTCGAATTCCTCTCCGAAGGCGACCTGGTCTCGGTTCCCTTCAACGTCGCCTGCGGCCGATGCCGCAACTGTCGTGCCCGCCACACCGAGGTGTGCGAGACCGTGAACCCCGACGTGTCCTGCGGCGCCTACGGGTTCAACCTGGGTGATTTCCAGGGTGGGCAGGCGGAGTACCTGTTCGTCCCCTACGCCGACTTCCAGCTGCTCCGCTTCCCGGACAAGGACCAGGCCATGGAGAAGATCCGTGACCTCGCCCTGCTCTCGGACATCCTGCCCACCGCGTTCCACGGCCTCATGGAGGCCGGGGCGAAGCCCGGCTCGACCGTCTACATTGCCGGCGCCGGACCTGTGGGACGCTGTGGCGCCGCAGCAGCCCGGCTCCTGGGCGCTTCCTGCATCATCGTCGGTGACTACCACCAGGACCGGCTGGACCTGATGAAGAACAACGGCTGCGAGACCATCGACCTCAACCAGGACGTGCCGCTGACCGATCAGATCGAGGCCATCCTCGGCGAACCCATGGTGGACTGCGCCGTCGACTACGTCGGCAACGAAGCCCACGGGATCGGCAGTGAGGCCAAGGACATGAGCCCCGCACACGCCATCAACCAGGTCATGGACGCCACCCGCGCAGGCGGTGCCACCGGCATCGTCGGCGTCTACGGCCCCGACCCGCTGGCCTCGTCCAAGGCCGAGCAGGAGGGCACCTACCCGCTCGACTTCGGCAAGGCGTGGATCAAGTCGCCTCGGATCTCCGGCGGCCAGGCCCCGATCATGCACTACAACCGTGAGCTGATGATGTCGATCCTGTGGGACCGCATGCCCTACCTCAGCGACATGCTCAACACCAAGGTCATCAGCCTCGACGAGGCCCCCGACGCCTACGCGAAGTTCGATACCGGTGTCTCGGAGAAGTTCATCATCGATCCCCACGGCATGATCCCCGCCTGATCCCGGGCCGGCTCTGTGCACGGATCCTTCGCCGATCCCGTCCTGGACGATGCCCGGGGCGGGCCTGGCGCCGGTGGGGCCAGCATGCCGGAGCTTCAGCGGCGGTGACGAGTGCGTAGGGGGTGTGATCGGGGGAGACGGGGGCAGGTCGCTGCAACGCTCCTGACGCCCCTCACCCCCCGATTCGGATCGCATCGCGGGGCGAGGGTGGACGATCACTGGTGCCAGGGCCGTCGGCTCGCGCACGTCGCGGAGGGACCGGTGTCACCGGCGCCGGTCCTGGCGGGCAGCTCCAGCGGGGGTGTCACGCGGACGAGCGCCGCTCCACCACGGGTCCGGCGCGGAGAAGGTCCGAGGGGACCGCAGCGACATCGCCCACGGCGGGGCCGTTGGGATGCGCCGCGGCGCCGCCCGGCACGTCACGATCGCCATGACGCGGATCGAGCGCTTCTGCGTCCACCGCACCCGGTGGGAGGGGAAAGGGTCCGGGCGTGCCGTCACCTGCCCCTCACCACGGGATGCGGTGGGCGGTGGTCACCTGATGGCGGAGCGGATGGCGGCGGCAGCGCCGGCGACGTCCGATGCGCCGTAGATGGCGCTGCCCGCGACGGCCACGTCTGCTCCCGCCCGCTGGACGGCCTCGACGGAGTCCGCGCTGACGCCGCCGGCGACGGAGAACGAAACTCCGGCGGCCGCGCCGGCGGCGAGCAGGGCGTCGAGGCTGTAGCCGTCCTCCGCCTGCTCATCGAGGCCGGCGTGCATCTCCACGAAGACGGCGCCGAGGGCGACGACCTCTCGGGCCCGTGCGGCCTTGTCGGACACGCCCCAGCAGCAGTTCGTCCTCTCGAGCGGAGGCAAGACGAAGCACTGACGTGCGGTGAGTGTCTACGTTTGCTGCGGTTGGTGACGGCGGAACGTCACCAACCCCCCCCAAACTATCACACGGG
>NZ_JAGTHU010000049.1:0-574 GCF_019895135.1 Dermacoccus sp. Tok2021 | reverse complement strand
GACTTCTCATCCACGCACAGCACGACCGCCTTCTCCGGTGGGTTCAGGTACAGCCCGACCACGTCGCGGACCTTGGCCTCCAGCTCCGGGTCTGTGGAGAACTTGAACGTCTCCCGCCGCCATGGCTTGACCCCGTACTTGCGCCAGGCACGGGCGACGGTGGCATCCCCGATCCCCAAGTGCCTGCCCAGCAACCGCGAGGACCAATGCGTCACCCCGAGTTTGGCCGGTGGCGGCTCGAGCGTGGTGGCGATGATCACGGCATCATCGATGCGTTTCGGTCGGCCCGAACGCTCCTCGTCCTCGAGGCCAGCGAGCCCGTCGACGGCGAACCGGTCACGCCACTTGATCACAGTCGGACGCGAGACCCCGACATGCCGCGCCACTGCCGAGGTGCCCGTCCCCGCCGCGACGGCCAGCACGATCCGCGCACGCTGCGCACGTCCCGCCGGCAACGTCCGCGACCGTGTCCACGAGGTCAGGGTCGCACGGTCCTCTTCGCTGATCTCCAGCACAGGTGACGGCATATGCCATCATCCCATACTGTCAACGAATTAATGACGCGCGACACTAG
>NZ_JAGTHU010000048.1:0-1047 GCF_019895135.1 Dermacoccus sp. Tok2021 | reverse complement strand
GGCGGGCAGCTTCTCCTGCACGTAGTCCAGGAGACGGTCGAACTGCGCCTGGACCGCGCCGGAGTCGGGCTGGTCGTACACCGAGTGCAGCATCGCCTTGACCGCCGGCCACATGCTCTTGGGCGTCACGCTCATGAGGTTGGCGGCGTAGTGCGTGCGGCAGCGCTGCCAGGCCGCGCCGGGCAGGTTGGCCGCGATGGCCTCGACCAGGCCTGCGTGAGCGTCACTGGTGACCAGCCGCACCCCGGTCAGCCCGCGTGCGGTCAGGTCGGCGAAGAACTCGTTCCACGCCGACCCTGTCTCGCTGGTGGCCACGCGCAGCCCCAAGACCTCGCGGTGCCCGTCGCCGTTGACGCCCACAGCGATCAGCGCGACGGCGTTGATCACCCGTCCACCCTCACGGACCTTCATCGTCAGCGCGTCCGCGGACACGAACGTGAACGGCCCAACCTCAGCCAGCGGGCGGTGGCGGAAGTCCTCGACGATCTGGTCCAGGTCACTCGCCATCCGAGACACCTGGGACTTCGACAACGAGTCGATCCCCAGCTGACGCACGAGTTTGTCCATGCGGCGAGTGGACACGCCAGCGAGGTAGCAGTCCGCGACCACCGTGATCAGGGCGGACTCGGCACGCTTGCGGCGTTCAAGGAGCCACTCGGGGAAGTAGGTCCCGCTGCGCAGCTTCGGGATCGCGACGTCCACGGTCCCGACGCGGGTATCGAGGTCGCGGTGGCGGTAGCCGTTGCGCTGCGTCGTGCGCGTCGCGCTGGGGCGTCCGTACTCGGCTCCGACCACGGCATCGGCATCCGCGGAAAGCAACGCGTTGATCATGGTCTGCAGCAGGCTGCGCATCATGTCCGGGCTGGCTTCGGACAGGGCTTCACCCAGAAGGCCGGCAGGGTCGACAATGTGTGGTGCGGTCATCGTGATGACTCCGTTCGAGAGTGCTGTGAGAGGTTCGCTCGAAGGATCACGCGGTGGCCGCACCCCTGTCCACTACCGGGACCAGGTCAGCGACCGCGCTACACCACTATCGGGGACTCAACT
>NZ_JAGTHU010000047.1:0-1308 GCF_019895135.1 Dermacoccus sp. Tok2021 | reverse complement strand
TGAATCGCCCTGGGTTTCGTTCCTACCTGCTTCCCTGTCCAGCGAGCGCTGGCTGGGCTGATTCGAGGCCAGCGTAGTACGCCTCCTCGACCTCGACCGGCGTGCGGTAATCGAGCTCGCCGTGGAGACGAGCGTTGTTCCACCACCACACGTACTCGAGCGTCGCGAGTTCGACCTGCTCGACCGTCCGCCACGGGCCCTTCCGACGGATCAGCTCGGTCTTGTAGAGCCCGTTGACGGCCTCGGCGAGGGCGTTGTCGTAGCTGTCACCGACGCTCCCTGTCGACGGGGTCGCGCCGAGCTCGTTGATGCGATCCGTGTAGACGACCGAGAGGTAGTTCGACCCATGATCGGCGTGGTGGACGAGGTCATCGAGCGACCCGCGCGCGCCCCACGCGGCCATGTTCAACGCCTGTAACGGCAGCACCTCCGCGCGCAGCGTCCCGGCGACGTTCCAGCCGACGATCATGCGGGAGAACACGTCGATCACGAACGCGACATACGCCATCCCCGCCCACGTTCCGACATACGTGATGTCCGCGACCCACAACCGGTTCGGCGCGGGAGCGGTGAAGTCGCGTTCGACGAGATCCATCGGCTGCGCGATGGTCGGGTCGGACTTCGTGGTGAACACCTTCTTCGACCGCGCCACCCCGCGCACCCCGGCGAGCTTCATGAGCCGCGCGGTCTGGTCACGCCCGATGTCCCACCCCTCCCGCCGGAGGAGAGCATGCATCTTCCGGACGCCGTAGACGCCGTAGTTCTCCTCGTGAAGACGCTGGATCTCGGGGACGAGGAGTTCGTCCTTCAGCTGCCTGGCGGAGGGCACGCGCGTCTTCGCCGCGCGATACCCGCGCGAGGTGAGGAACCCCGGCACCGCGTCGCGGAGGACGCGGCAGAGGAACTCGACCCCGAACTGATCCCTGTGTTCGTCGATGAAGCGGATCATGCTCGTCAGGGACGGTCGAGTTCCTTCGCGAAAAACACGCTCGCGGCTTTGAGGACCTCGTTCGCCTTCTTCAGCTCGGCGTTCTCACGGCGAAGTCGCTTGTTCTCCTCGGCGACGTCGGTCGGCACGCCGGGGCGCTGCCCGGCGTCGATCTCACGGCGGCGGTGCCACACGCGCAGCGTCTCCGGGCTCATGCCGAGCAGGCCCGCGACATGTCGCACCGCGGACATGAGGTTCGGATGCTCGGGCTTGGCCTCGTCGAGCATCCGCAGCGCGCGCTCGCGCATCTCGGGCGAGTACTTCTGATTCATCGGTTCCATCCTTGCTTGAAGAACGGAACGAAACCCAGGGCGATTCAG
>NZ_JAGTHU010000046.1:0-1548 GCF_019895135.1 Dermacoccus sp. Tok2021 | reverse complement strand
ACCGGACCGCGCCGATCCTGCCGCTGCGACCAGGCTTGCCGGAGAAGGCGACCCACGACTACAAGCGCAATGGCACCACCACGCTGTTCGCCGCTCTCGAGGTAGCCACCGGTGCGGTGACCGACCAGTGCTACGACCGGCACGGTAAGGCCGAGTTCCTCGACTTCCTCAAGAAGGTCGCCAGGGCTTACCCGCGCCGGGAGCTGCACGTGGTCCTGGACAACTACCACACCCACAAGCACGAGGACATCAAGCAGTGGCTGGCCAAGCACCCGCGGATCACGTTGCACTTCACCCCGACCAGCGGGTCCTGGCTCAACCTCGTCGAGGTTTTCTTCGGGATCATCACCCGACAGGCCATCCGCCGCGGCTCCTTCGACAGCGTCAAGCAACTCGTCACAGCGATCAGCACCTTCATCGACGGCTGGAACGAGCGCTGCCACCCATTCATCTGGACCAAGACCGCCGAGGAAATCCTGCCCCACGCCACCCGTCAAACCAGTTCAGGCGCGTGAAATCAGAGACCGAACGCGCCGCCGCCGACGAGGATTGCGACGCCCAGTCCGATCAGGACGATGGGGAAGAGGATGTGCTCCCGCCGTTCGAGGACCTCGGCGATGGGTCGACGCGTGGCGACGAACTTGGCGGTGGCCACCAGCACTGCCACGAGCACGAGGAAAACGATGCAGAAGGTGATGACAGCGGGAGTACTGATGTTGAGGAAGACCGGGACGTAAACGCCGATGTTGTCCCCACCGTTGGCGAAGGTGACGCCGGCGACGGTCGCCACGGCAACGCTCTTACCTGACACGGCGGCATCATCGTCGTCGCCCTCGCCGCGGTAGACCTCCCACGCAGCCCAGAGACCCAGCGCGAGGGGGATGAGCCCAAAGTAGGGAATCGCCTCCTCTGGCAGCGCCCACCCCGCCCCCAAGGTCACCACGAGTGCGGCGGCGAGGATCCCGACGAAGCCAAGGTATTGCCCGGCCAAGATCTTCGCGGTCGTCCCGGGGCGTCCGGCACCTCGGGCGAAGAAGAGCGAGAGCACGATGATGTCGTCGATGTTGGTCGCGATGAAGAGCCCGATCGCTTGGAGCAGCGCCGCGGCCGTCATGCGCCGGACCTGCCGTCGTGGCAACCAGGCACCTCGCAGGCGACGTCGAGGCAGGGGGCGTCCGCGTCGACGGCCAGCTTGACCTCGACCAGCTCGGTGAGCGCACGTGCGAGGTGGGGGTCAGCGATCTCGTAAAGGGCCTGGCGGCCCTCATGGGTGGCGACCACGATCCCGCAGTCCCGCAGGCAACCCAGGTGGTTCGACACATTCGAGCGCGTCAGGTCTAGCGCGTTGGCGAGCTCTGCCGGATGCGCGGGGCACGCCAGAAGCGACAGAAGGATCCGTGAACGCGTGGGGTCGGCCATCGCCCGGCCCAGACGCTGCATGGCGTCCAAGCGGGAAGCAAGAGTCAGCATGCACTGAACGATACAGTAACCGCTGAACTACAATCGCCCCACCCAACTCGTCAAACAAGTTCAGACGCGTGACACTAG
>NZ_JAGTHU010000045.1:0-2356 GCF_019895135.1 Dermacoccus sp. Tok2021 | reverse complement strand
ACGTCCTTCGTCGTGCTTCAGGCGGGAAAGGGCACCGACAAGGCAACCGCTGCAGTGAAGGCGGCGGGCGGCACTGTCGTTCAGGAATGGCCGCAGATCGGTGTCGTCATCGCTCAGGCCTCCGACGGCGCCTTCGACGACAAGGCGCGCAAACGTCCGGGCGTCGTCGCAGCTGGTCCAACGCGCGCCATGAGCGCGCTCGCGGGAGCGGGCAACGTTGTCCCTGACGGCGAAGTGACGGGACTGGGCCCCGGAACCTCCGGTGGGGACGACACGAAGGAAGCCCTCAACGCGGACCAGTGGGACATGCGTCAGATCGGCGCCGACAAGGCCCACCGCAAGACCGACGGCAACCGGGCGATCACCGTCGGCGTCCTCGACAGCGGAATCGAAGCCGATCACAGCGATCTCGCGGCCAACGTCGATCCCTCTCAATCCGTGAGTTGCAACGACCGAGGGGTGCCGAACACCAACCCGAAGGCCTGGCAGCCCACGACATCCGACCACGGAACACACGTCGCCGGCACCATCGCGGGTGCCCGGAACGGCACGGGTATCGTCGGCGTCGCGCCGAACGTCAAGCTGGCAGCGGTCAAGGTCGTCGACGACGACGGGTACATCTACCCCGAGTACGCGATCTGCGGCTTCGTCTGGGCGGCTGACAAGGGCATGGAGGTGACGAACAATTCGTACTTCATCGACCCGTACTTCCTGTGGTGCAAGGCAGACCCCGAGCAGCGACCCGTCATCGAGGCCGTGAATCGCGCACTCAAGTACAGCGAGAAGAAGGACGTCGTCAACGTCGCCGCAGCAGGCAATTCGGGCTGGGATCTGTCGAAACCCATCACCGACACCGGCAGCCCGAACAACTCCGATGACCCGCAGCCGCGTGAAACGGACCACCGCTGCTACGACATCCCCGCCGAGGCCGGCAACACCGTTGCGGTGTCCTCGGTCGGCCCCACGGCTGTGAAGTCCTACTTCTCCAACTACGGTCGCGGTGTCGTCGACGTGGCCGCACCGGGTGGTGACAGCCGCGTTCCCGCTGACACTCCGAGCAAGAACGGGCGCATCCTGTCCACCGTTGTCGGCGGTGGCTGGGGCTACAAGCAGGGCACCTCCATGGCTTCGCCGCATGCGGCGGGCGTCGTGGCGCTGCTGCGCGGCACGCAAACAGGCCTCAACGCCAAGCAGACGATCTCCACCCTGAAGCGCCAGGCGAACCCTCTTGCGTGCCCCGAGTTCTACGACCAGGACCGTGACGGCGTGAACGACGCGACGTGCGAGGGCAAGAAGCAGGGCAGTGGTTACTACGGCGCTGGGCTCGTCGACGCGTTCAAGGCGGTTGGTGGCTGACGTCCTCCTGTTCGTTCGCATCGGCCCGACCTCGCGTATTGCGGGGGCGGGCCGAGCGATGAACGGCGGGTGTTCGGCGTTAACGGCGGCCACTAGCATCGCGTTCATGAGCGATCACCCCCTCGACGTCCTCTTCACAGCGGCCCGCGACGGTGAGAGCGTCGTCGTTCCGCCCGGTTGGGGACAGGGTCGTGCCACGTTCGGTGGCGTCGTCGCGGGCGCGATGCTCAGCCGCGTTCTCGCCGCGGTGGACCTGCCGGAGCAGGACGTGCGGGCCATGACGATCAACTTCGTCGGCCCCGTCGAAGCCGGTGACGCACGCGTCACGGCCGAGGTGCTGCGTCAGGGCAAGTCCGCGACGCAGGTGGAGGCCCGCGTGACGCAGGCCGACGCCTCGGGCGTCGAGTCGGTGCGGGCCGTCGCGCTCGTGACGATCGGTGCGGCGCGCCCGTCGTCGCTCTCCCTCGCGGCGTCACCGCTCGGCAAGGGCCTTCCCGAGCACGACTCGCTCACGCCGATTCCTTACGTCGAAGGCATGACGCCCGAGTTCATCGCGCGCCTCGACATGCGCCTCGCGAAGGGCCGTGGGCCGTTCAGCGGCGGCGAGGACGGCGACATGCACGGCTACATGAGCTTCCGCGAACCCACCGACGACTTCGGGGTCGCGCACCTCGTGGCACTCGTCGACTGCTGGCCGCCCGCAGCAGGACAGATGCTGACCAAGGTCGTCCCGATGTCGACGATGACGTGGACGATGGACTTCGTCGCGCCCGTCACCGGAACCGGCGCCGACCGCTGGTGGTACGAAGTGACCACCGATGCTGCGCACGACGGTTACGGCCACACGGCCGCCCGGGTGTACACGGCGAGCGGTGAGCCCGTCGTCATCAGCCGCCAGACGGTGGCCGTCTTCGGCTGAGTTCAGGCACTTTGCGCGCATTTGTCGCGTGGCTGGCTCGCAGGATCCTCGCTGCGCTGCGGTCCTACGATCCATGTGCGC
>NZ_JAGTHU010000044.1:0-5207 GCF_019895135.1 Dermacoccus sp. Tok2021 | reverse complement strand
CCTTCTCTTTTTGAAGGAGTCCGGCGGTGTCCTACTCTCCCACACCCTGGCGAGTGCAGTACCATCGGCGCTGAAGGGCTTAGCTTCCGGGTTCGGAATGTGACCGGGCGTTTCCCACTTCGCTATAACCACCGTAACACTATGAAACTAACCAACTCATCTGACGAGATGTGGTTGTTGTTTCAGAATTACACAGGGACGCGAGCACCAGAACACTTGGTGATGTTTTAAGTTGTCGGTTTATTAGTACCGGTCAGCTTCACTCATTACTGAGCTTCCACATCCGGCCTATCAACCCTATCGTCTCTGGGGAACCTCTCAACACCGTAGTGTTATGGAAACCTTATCTTGAAGCGTGCTTCCCGCTTAGATGCTTTCAGCGGTTATCACTTCCGAACGTAGCCAATCAGCCGTGCCCTTGGCAGAACAACTGACACACCAGAGGTTCGTCCATCCCGGTCCTCTCGTACTAGGGACAGGTCTTCTCAAGTTTCCTACGCGCACAGCGGATAGGGACCGAACTGTCTCACGACGTTCTAAACCCAGCTCGCGTACCGCTTTAATGGGCGAACAGCCCAACCCTTGGGACCTACTCCAGCCCCAGGATGCGACGAGCCGACATCGAGGTGCCAAACCATGCCGTCGATATGAGCTCTTGGGCAAGATCAGCCTGTTATCCCCGGGGTACCTTTTATCCGTTGAGCGACGGCGCTTCCACAAGCCACCGTCGGGTCACTAGTCCCCACTTTCGTGCCTGCTCGACATGTCTGTCTCACAGTCAAGCTCCCTTGTGCACTTACACTCAAAACCTGATTGCCAACCAGGCTGAGGGAACCTTTGGGCGCCTCCGTTACCCTTTGGGAGGCAACCGCCCCAGTTAAACTACCCATCAGGCACTGTCCCTGATCCGGATCACGGACCGAAGTTAGGAGCTCAATACGACCAGAGTGGTATTTCAACAATGACTCCACACCAGCTGGCGCTAATGCTTCACAGTCTCCCACCTATCCTACACAAGCCGTACCGAACACCAATACCAAACTGTAGTAAAGGTCCCGGGGTCTTTCCGTCCTGCTGCGCGTAACGAGCATCTTTACTCGTACTGCAATTTCGCCGAGTTCGTGGTTGAGACAGTGGAGAAGTCGTTACGCCATTCGTGCAGGTCGGAACTTACCCGACAAGGAATTTCGCTACCTTAGGATGGTTATAGTTACCACCGCCGTTTACTGGGGCTTAAATTCTCAGCTTCGCCACACAAGGTGACTAACCAGTCCTCTTAACCTTCCAGCACCGGGCAGGCGTCAGTCCGTATACATCGAATTACTTCTTCGCACGGACCTGTGTTTTTAGTAAACAGTCGCTTCTCCCTGGTCTCTGCGACCCTCACCCCTAGCACGCAAGTGCTTCAAGGCTTGGGCCCCCCTTCTCCCGAAGTTACGGGGGCATTTTGCCGAATTCCTTAACCACGATTCACTCGATCGCCTTAGTATTCTCTACCTAACCACCTGAGTCGGTTTGGGGTACGGGCGGCTCGAACCTCGCTAGAAGTTTTTCTCGACAGCATAGGATCACCCTACTTCCCACATACGTGGTCACCATCACATCTCAGCCAATACGACGTCCGGATTTGCCTAGACGTTCGGCCTACATGCTTGAACGGGGACAACCATCGCCCCGCGGAGGCTACCTTCCTGCGTCACTCCATCGCTTACCTACTACACGATCGGGTCCCACGCTCCCCATGAACAATGAGCCCGAAGGCTCGGCGTTCATGGTTCGGGTGGTTAGCATCCCATGGTTCAGTATGGGCGGTTCTTCGCCGGTTCCGGAATATCAACCGGATGTCCATCGACTACGCCTGTCGGCCTCGCCTTAGGTCCCGACTTACCCAGGGCAGATTAGCTTGACCCTGGAACCCTTGGTTATTCGGCGGACGGGTTTCTCACCCGTCATTCGCTACTCATGCCTGCATTCTCACTCGTGTAGCATCCACGACTCGATCACTCGGCCGCTTCACTCGCCACACGACGCTCCCCTACCCAACAACACCCCCGTTAAGGGTATGTGTGTCATTGCCACAGCTTCGGTGATGTGCTTGAGCCCCGCTACATTGTCGGCGCAGAATCACTTGACCAGTGAGCTATTACGCACTCTTTAAAGGGTGGCTGCTTCTAAGCCAACCTCCTGGTTGTCACAGCAACTCCACATCCTTTCCCACTTAGCACACGCTTAGGGACCTTAGCTGATGATCTGGGCTGTTTCCCTCTCGACTACGAAGCTTATCCCCCGCAGTCTCACTGCCACGCTCTCACTTACCGGCATTCGGAGTTTGGTTGACGTCAGTAACCCGGTGGGGCCCATCAGCCATCCAGTAGCTCTACCTCCGGCAAGAAACACGCGACGCTGCACCTAAATGCATTTCGGGGAGAACCAGCTATCACGGAGTTTGATTGGCCTTTCACCCCTACCCACAGCTCATCCCCTCAGTTTTCAACCTAAGTGGGTTCGGTCCTCCACGCCGTCTTACCGGCGCTTCAACCTGGCCATGGGTAGATCACTCCGCTTCGGGTCTAGACCCAGCGACTCAAACGCCCTCTTCGGACTCGCTTTCGCTACGGCTACCCCACACGGGTTAACCTCGCCACTGAGCACTAACTCGCAGGCTCATTCTTCAAAAGGCACGCCGTCACCCCACACAGAGGCTCCGACGGATTGTAAGCACACGGTTTCAGGATCTATTTCACTCCCCTCCCGGGGTTCTTTTCACCTTTCCCTCACGGTACTAGTCCGCTATCGGTCACCAGGGAATATTTAGGCTTAGCAGGTGGTCCTGCCAGATTCACACGAGATTTCACGGGCCCCGTGCTACTTGGGAAACAGCACAACACAGCCAGCTATGTTTCGTCTACGGGAGTCGCACCCTCTACGCCCAGCCATTCAAAACTGTTCGACTACACAACTGGTTTCTTACTGCGCACCCTGCTGTCAGACAAGGTCAGCACTGTCCCACAACCCCACAACCGCAACCCCTGACAGGTCTCACACGATCATGGTTTAGCCTCATCCGCTTTCGCTCGCCACTACTCACGGAATCACTCTTGTTTTCTCTTCCTGTGGGTACTGAGATGTTTCACTTCCCCACGTTCCCTCCCAACACCCTATGTGTTCAGGTGCAGGTGACCAGACATGATTCTGGTCGGGTTTCCCCATTCGGAAATCCCCGGATCACAGCCTGTTTATCGACTCCCCGAGGCATATCGCAGATTACAACGTCCTTCATCGGTTCCTGGTGCCAAGGCATCCACCGTGTGCCCTTAAAAACTTAAAGATCACAGATACTAGATGCTCGCGTCCACTGTGTAATTCTCAAACAACACGCCACACACCAACCAACCCACCACAACCACACCGAACCCTCACAGGTCCTCACGTGCAGTCGTTCGTGGCCGGGCTGTCAGTGCCAGCCAAACCCCAGAACACGCATGATGCATGTCCTGAGAACCCAACAACGCGCCAATCACACCCACCACCCCACCTCGGCCAGCCCGTTCCCCACACCATCCGAAGACAGTGTTGTACTTGAGCTTGCTCGAGCGAGCAGTGCGTGCACCATGATCATCGTTCCACCCAGCACACTCCCATCACACACGCGGTGATGCAAGAGCTCATGTGCTCCTTAGAAAGGAGGTGATCCAGCCGCACCTTCCGGTACGGCTACCTTGTTACGACTTAGTCCCAATCGCCAGTCCCACCTTCGACGGCTCCCCCCACAAGGGTTAGGCCACCGGCTTCGGGTGTTACCAACTTTCGTGACTTGACGGGCGGTGTGTACAAGGCCCGGGAACGTATTCACCGCAGCGTTGCTGATCTGCGATTACTAGCGACTCCGACTTCATGGGGTCGAGTTGCAGACCCCAATCCGAACTGAGACCGGTTTTTTGGGATTAGCTCCACCTCACAGTTTCGCAACCCTCTGTACCGGCCATTGTAGCATGCGTGAAGCCCAAGACATAAGGGGCATGATGATTTGACGTCATCCCCACCTTCCTCCGAGTTGACCCCGGCAGTCTCCCATGAGTCCCCACCATCACGTGCTGGCAACATGGAACGAGGGTTGCGCTCGTTGCGGGACTTAACCCAACATCTCACGACACGAGCTGACGACAACCATGCACCACCTGTACACCAGTCCGAAGACGCACACATCTCTGCATGATTCCGGTGTATGTCAAGCCTTGGTAAGGTTCTTCGCGTTGCATCGAATTAATCCGCATGCTCCGCCGCTTGTGCGGGCCCCCGTCAATTCCTTTGAGTTTTAGCCTTGCGGCCGTACTCCCCAGGCGGGGCGCTTAATGCGTTAGCTGCGGCACGGAACTCGTGGAATGAGCCCCACACCTAGCGCCCAACGTTTACGGCATGGACTACCAGGGTATCTAATCCTGTTCGCTCCCCATGCTTTCGCTTCTCAGCGTCAGTAATGGCCCAGAGACCTGCCTTCGCCATCGGTGTTCCTCCTGATATCTGCGCATTTCACCGCTACACCAGGAATTCCAGTCTCCCCTACCATACTCTAGTCTGCCCGTACCCACTGCAGAACCGGAGTTAAGCCCCGGTCTTTCACAGCAGACGCGACAAACCGCCTACAAGCTCTTTACGCCCAATAATTCCGGACAACGCTCGCACCCTACGTATTACCGCGGCTGCTGGCACGTAGTTAGCCGGTGCTTCTTCTCCAGGTACCGTCACGTTAGCTTCGTCCCTGGTGAAAGAGGTTTACAACCCGAAGGCCGTCATCCCTCACGCGGCGTCGCTGCATCAGGCTTTCGCCCATTGTGCAATATTCCCCACTGCTGCCTCCCGTAGGAGTCTGGGCCGTGTCTCAGTCCCAGTGTGGCCGGTCGCCCTCTCAGGCCGGCTACCCGTCGTCGCCTTGGTAGGCCATTACCCCACCAACAAGCTGATAGGCCGCGAGTCCATCCCCCACCAAAAAATCTTTCCACCAACACACCATGCAGTGATTGGTCATATCCAGTATTAGACCCAGTTTCCCAGGCTTATCCCAGAGTAGGGGGCAGGTTACTCACGTGTTACTCACCCGTTCGCCACTAATCCACACCAGCAAGCTGGCGCTTCATCGTTCGACTTGCATGTGTTAAGCACGCCGCCAGCGTTCGTCCTGAGCCAGGATCAAACTCTCCGTTAAAAAA
>NZ_JAGTHU010000043.1:0-5998 GCF_019895135.1 Dermacoccus sp. Tok2021 | reverse complement strand
GCGCGCGCGCGCCCCATAACACCCCCGCCCCGCCCCCCCCCGGCGCCGCCGAAAACGCGGGCCACGCGCGCGTCCTGCTGCGCCGGGAGACCATCGACGACCTGCTCGCCCTGGAAGAGGAATGACCATGACGACCAAGCCCATCACGGTGGCGCTGCTCGGCAGCGGCGTCGTCGGCGCCGCCGTCGCGCGTGAACTCACCCGCAACGCAGCCGATTTCGAAGCCCGGGTCGGGGCCCCGGTCCAGATCGTCGGCGCGCTCGTTCGGGATGCGTCGAAGGACCGTTCCGAGACAGGCCTGCCCGCCGACGTGTTCACTACCGACGCCGAAGGCCTCGTCGAGCGCGCCGACATCGTCGTCGAGCTCATGGGCGGCACGGAGCCTGCGAAGTCGCTCATCACGAAGGCCCTCGAGAACGGCGCGAGCGTCGTCACGGCCAACAAGGCTCTCCTCGGCGAAGCCGGTCCGGAGCTGTACCAACTCGCGATGGAGCACGGCGTCGACCTCTCCTACGAGGCGGCCGTTGCGGGCGCCATTCCGCTCATCCGCCCGCTGCGCGAGTCGCTCGCCGGCGACGAAGTGACGAAGGTGCTCGGCATCGTCAACGGCACGACGAACTTCATCCTCGACAAGATGGACCGCACCGGCGCGAACCTCGAGGACGTGCTCGCCGAGGCGCAGAGCCTCGGGTACGCCGAGGCCGACCCGACCGCCGACGTCGAGGGCCACGACGCCCAGGCCAAGGCTGCGATCCTCGCCTCCTTGGCGTTCCACACCCGGGTGCGCACGAGTGACGTGCACTGCGAGGGCATCATGGGCCTGACGGCGGAGGACATCAAGGCCGCTCGCCGCGCCGGTTGCGTCATCAAGTTGCTCGCCATCGCCGAGAAGGTCGAGCGCGACGGGGCCGACGGTGGCCCTGGCGTCAACGTCCGGGTGCACCCCGTGCTTCTCGCCCGCTCGCACCCGCTCGCCACGGTGCGCGAGGCGTTCAACGCCGTCTTCGTCGAGACGAAGCTCGCCGGCGAGCTCATGTTCTACGGGCGTGGCGCCGGCGGCGACCCCACGGCATCCGCCGTGCTGGGCGACATCGTCCACGCCGCCCGGCACCGCGTCAGCGGCTCGCACGGCGCGGGGGAGTCGGCGTACGCCAACCTGCCGATCCTGCCGATCGGTGAATCGCTCACCCGCTACGTCGTGCGCGTCGAGGTGGCAGACGAGCCCGGCGTGCTCGGTCGCGTGACGAGCGCCTTCGGCGATCAGGGCGTCTCGATCGAGAGTATGCGCCAAGGCGTGCGCCGCTCCGAGGACGGGCTCGCCTCGCTCACGTTCATGACCCACGAGGCCCCCGAATCGGCTCTCGCGACCACGGTCGACACCATCAAGAAGCTGCCCGACGTCACGAGCGTGACGTCGGTGCTGCGCGCGGAAGGAATCTGACATGGCCCACCTGTGGCGCGGCGTCATCACCGAGTACGCCGAGCGTCTGCCGATGCTCGACGGAGCCCCCGTCGTCACCCTCGGCGAGGGCGGCACGCCGCTCATCGAGGCGGAGAAGCTGAGCAAGCGCGTCGGTGCCCGCGTCTTCGTCAAGTACGAGGGCCTCAACCCGACGGGCTCGTTCAAGGACCGCGGCATGACGACGGCGATGTCGATGGCCGCGAAGAACGGTGCCAGAGCCGTCATCTGCGCGTCGACGGGCAACACGTCCGCCTCCGCAGCCGCCTACGCGACGAAGGCCGGCATGACGTGTGCGGTGCTCGTGCCGGACGGCAAGATCGCCATGGGCAAGTTGAGCCAGGCCATCGCGCACGGCGCGCAGCTGCTCCAAGTCGACGGCAACTTCGACGACTGCCTCACGGTGGCGCGCAAGCTCGCCGAGAACTACCCGGTCGAGCTCGTCAACTCCGTCAACCCGGCCCGCATCGAGGGGCAGAAGACAGCAAGCTTCGAGATCGTCGACGCCCTCGGTGACGCCCCGGACATCCACGTGCTGCCGGTCGGCAACGCGGGCAACATCACCGGCTACTGGCGCGGCTACCGCGAGTACGCGGCGCCGTTCACCACCGCCGACGGGCGCGAACTGCCGGCCGTCTCCACGAAGACGCCGAAGATGTGGGGCTTCCAGGCCGAGGGTGCCTCGCCCATCGTCGCCGGGCACCCGTTCGACGAGCCCGAGACCATCGCCACCGCAATCCGTATCGGCAACCCGGCGTCGTGGAAGCAGGCCGAGGAGGCCCGCGACGACTCCGGCGGCCTCATCGACTGGGTGAGCGACGACGAGATCCTCGACGCCCACCGCTACCTCTCGAGCGAGGAGGGCATCTTTGTCGAGCCCGCCTCGGCCGCGTCGATTGCCGGCCTGCTCAAGAAGCACGCCGCCGGTCAGGTTCCCGCGAGCGCCACAATCGTCTGCACGGTCACGGGCCACGGCCTCAAGGACCCGCAGTGGGCGCTGCGCAACGCGGACGGTGACGACATCCAGCCCGAGCGCGTCGACGTCGACGCGTACTCGGTGGCGCGGGCGCTCGGCCTCGACTCCTGACGATGGCGCACCGTGTGACGAGCGCCGAACCGCTGCGTGACGGGGCCGTCGTCGCCGCCGGTGCCCGCGCTCAAGTGCGAGTGCCTGCGAGCACGGCCAACCTCGGGCCGGGCTTCGACTTTATCGGCATGGCGCTCGGCGTCTGGGACGAGGCCGAGGCGAGCGTCGAGGGCGACTCGCTCGTCGTCGAGGCCACCGGTTTCGGTGAGGGGGAGGTGCCGCTGGACGAGTCGCACCTGGCCTACCGGGCCATGGTGGCCGCCTGGCAGGCGCTCGGTCTGGACGCTCCGCAGGGCCTGAGGCTGAGCTACCGGGGTGCCATTCCGCACTCGCGCGGGATGGGCTCGTCGGCCAGTGCCGCGGTCACCGGTGTCGCGCTCGGGACGGCCCTGGCGGGCCTCGACCTCGCGGACGACACCGTGCTGCGCTTCGTCAGCGACATCGCCTCGAGCATCGAGGGCCACCCGGACAACGCATCCGCGTCCGTGTACGGCAACGTTACGGTGAGCTGGGCCGGCAATGGTGACGCAGGCGACTGGCGAAGCGCTGTCCTCGCGCCGCACCCCCACCTCGTGCCGGTACTCGTCGTGCCGCAGCGACGTCTGTCGACGGCCACCGCGCGTGCCGCGCTGCCCACCGCCGTTCCGCTCGCCGTCGCCGCTCGCAACTCGGGGCGCACGGCGCTGCTTGCGCACGCCCTCACCGCGGACCCGAGTCTCCTCATGCCGGCCACCCAGGACTACCTTCACCAGGAAGCCCGTCGCCCCGCCTACCCCGAGTCGATGGCCCTCGTCGACGCTCTGCGCGACGCCGGCATCCCTGCCGTCATCTCGGGCGCCGGGCCCACCGTGCTCGCCCTGACGAGCGGGCAGGGAGAGGAAGCCGTGCGTGCGGTGGCCAGCGACGTGGAGATCATTTCGCCCGGCACAACAAGCCGTGGGGTGCACGTGGTTTCGTCCTCGTGAGGTCGGGGGTGTAACGTCAAGGTGCACCCGGGTGAAATTCCCAGGGCGCTCGGGCCGTCACCGTTTCACGGTCGCGGCAGCGGAGGCCTCGAATTTCTTTCGACGTCCCAAGAACGCCTACCTGCCTCGCAGGTGATCCACCCGCGCTTTCGTGCATTGCCGAATCCCCCGTCCGTCCCCGGACGAGGTCGGCAGCGGGTTCGTTTCTGTTCGAACCCGGCTCCACTCACATCCCGTCCGCGTATCTGACACGCGGGCCGAACGAGGGGGAAGGATCCTTCGTGTCTGAACAAACGCCTGCCGCACCGGCGCAGTCCAGCCCGCGCGGCGCGCTGTCCGCGATGCGCCTCGACGAGCTCAAGCAGCTCGCGCAGAGCATGGGTATCGGTGGCATCTCCAAGATGCGCAAGGTCGACCTCGTCGCTGCCATTCGCGCAGCGCGCGCGGAGGCCAACGGTGTGAGCGGCAGCCGCCCGCAGGCCGGCGAGCTCACCTCGACCGCGCCGAGCGCGCGTCGTGCCGTGCGTGAAGAGCAGGCCGCCGAAGCGCCCAGCGAGAAGCCGCAACGCGCCCAGCGTGACGGTGACTCCACGAACGCGAACGCCGCCGGCGCACCGGCAGGTGACGCGTCGGACAACGGTGACGAGCAGGGGCAGGGACGCCCGCGTACCCGTCGCGGTCGCCGCGGCGGCGAGGAGCGTCCGAAGCGCGACGGCCAGAACGACGGCGCGAACGCTCAGAACGAGTCCGGCCAGAACGACGCGTCGAACAACGCCAAGAACGACGGCCGTGGCCAGCGCGACGAGCGCCGTGACGGTGGCAAGCGTGACGGCAACGACTCCGGTTCGAACCGCGGATCCTCCGACCAGTCGGGTTCCGACAAGGGCAACTCCGACAAGGGCCACGACAAGAGCAGCAACGAGCGCCCGGACAAGCACGACGGCTCCGACAAGCGCGAGCGTGGCCAGGGCAACCAGAACGAGCGTCGTGACGGTGAGCGCGGCGACAAGCGGGACAACCGCGAGAACCGCGACAACAACGACCGTTCGGACAAGCGCGACGACCGTTCCGACAAGAACGAGCGTGGCGGGCGCAACGAGCGCAACAACAACGGCAACAACAACGATGACGACGAGCGCGGCGGACGCCGCCGTCGTCAGCGCGGCCGTGACCGTGACCGTTCCGGCCGCCGAGGTGGCCGTGGGCGTGACTTCGAGGACGAGGCACCCGAGATCCGCGAGGACGACGTCCTCGTGCCGGTCGCCGGCATCGTCGACGTCCTCGACAACTACGCCTTCGTGCGCACTACCGGCTACCTCTCGGGCCCGACGGACGTCTATGTCCCGATGAACCTCGTCAAGAAGAACGCACTGCGCAAGGGTGACGCCGTCACCGGCGCCGTGCGGGCCCTGCGCGAGGGTGAGCAGCTGCCGGCACGCCAGAAGTTCAACGCGCTCGTGCGCCTCGACACCGTCAACGGCATGACGGTCGACGCCGCCAAGAAGCGCGTCGAGTTCGGCAAGCTGACGCCGCTCTACCCGCAGGAGCGCCTGCGCCTCGAGACGACGCCGAACGTCCTCACGACCCGCATCATCGACCTCGTCGCCCCCATCGGTAAGGGCCAGCGCGGCCTCATCGTCGCGCCCGCCAAGGCCGGTAAGACGATGGTCATGCAGTCGATCGCGAACGCCATCACGACGAACAACCCCGAGTGCCACCTCATGGTCGTCCTCGTCGACGAGCGTCCCGAGGAAGTCACCGACATGCAGCGCGCGGTCAAGGGTGAGGTCATCGCCTCCACCTTCGACCGTCCCGCCACGGACCACACGACGGTCGCCGAGCTCGCCATCGAGCGCGCCAAGCGCCTCGTCGAGATGGGTCACGACGTCGTCGTCCTCCTCGACTCGATCACCAAGCTCGGACGCGCGTACAACCTCGCCGCCCCGGCGAGCGGTCGCATCCTCTCCGGTGGTGTCGACTCGGCCGCGCTCTACCCGCCGAAGAAGTTCTTCGGTGCCGCGCGCAACATCGAGAACGGCGGATCGCTGACGATCCTCGCCACGGCGCTCGTCGAAACCGGCTCGCGCATGGACGAGGTCATCTTCGAAGAGTTCAAGGGCACCGGCAACATGGAGCTCAAGCTCGACCGAGGCCTCGCCAACCGCCGCATCTTCCCGGCCGTCGACATCAACGCCTCCGGTACTCGACGCGAGGAGATCCTCCTGTCGGCCGAAGAGCTGAAGATCATGTGGAAGCTGCGTCGCGTGCTTGCCGCACTCGACCAGCAGCAGGGCATCGAGCTGCTCATCGACCGCCTCAAGAAGACGAAGCACAACGTCGAGTTCCTCATGCAGGTTCAGCAAACCTCCAACATCAAGCTGGACGACGACGAGGACTGATCCTGTTCAGCAGTGAGGCCGGTGCGCGCGAGCGCGCCCCGGTGTAAAATAAAAAAAATACGCAGCCCACCACCCCAAAAAGTGGTTA